>NZ_JAFCWM010000015.1:0-116086 GCF_049897565.1 Massilia sp. TWR1-2-2
CAGAACGGACATGGCGAGCAGTAGAATCAAAAATTCACACTGCAGGCCGCGCTTCTAAATTGATGTCAAGTGTTTTTGTGTCTACGTTGAAAATAAACCATCTAACTGCACATTAAATGATAACTTGGGTGGATTGGGATCCATACCGGCGGCATACCCGGTATGGTCCCGGCGGCCTGCATCCCGCAAACGATGCTGCCGTCTGGTTGCGTGTCGCACGCCGGGGCTGGCGGGACCTGGCCTATTATATGCACCGGTGGAATTTGGCTCGGATCGGAGCAGATGCGGTTACCGTCCGGGTCGATGCATGGATCAGGGTCGCCGTTGTTGTTACCGGATGGGTAGTTGCAGTCACCCGCGCATTGACCAGTAGACTCGTTGGGAGTGGATGCTGTGCCGGGGATGGGATCGTAGTCGTTCTCGTTGCCTCCATAGCCGCCGCCCTCGTTGCCGCCCCCGCCAACGCCACCGCCACCGGAGCAGTCCATCCCGCCTTCGTCGTCGTAGGTGCAACTTCCACCACTCCCGCCCGTATCGTCAATGGAGTTGCTGGTCGGACCGACTTTCAGCGAGGTTTGCCAAGGGACTGGCGCATAGGACACCGCCTTTCGGTTGAAATGTGCTACCTGCTTGTTTGTGCGTGTAAGGAAGTCATTGATGGCGTAGCCGATGCGCTTCGGTGCCTGCTTGGTGCTGAGGGATATCTTGAAGGTAAGCAGCGGTTCGCCTTTGGGGCCGGCCATCGCGCCCACCTCGATGTCCTGCATGACGGAGGTTGCGACAATCGGCGCGCACGCCACCATGCGGCGGTTCGGCACGCACAGGCTATAGTAGTTATTGCCCTTCGCGATCCAGCTCGGGCCTTTTGCAACAAGATTGGTCGTCACCATCTTGCTGACCTTGCCCGCTTGAGTCGGCAGCCGCAGCACGAGTATCGGCTGATTGCTCTTGGCGACACCCTTCGAGAGAAGGGGCAGGACGAGCACCCTGCTGCCTTGTGAGGTCTGGGTGGCAAACGCTGGTGCGCACCAACTGGCGCACAGCACGGTCAACCCGGTTAGCACCGGGATCAGAATTTTCATGGCGGCAAGCCTTTCTGGTGCAAGGGGGAATTGTCAAAATGGAACTGGCAAACAGAACAATTCTGCTGCTTGATTAACAAGCGTTCCTTGCGCCTAAACAGGCTCATGTACGTTGGGCGCTCTTTTGGCGCGACCGTTCAATCCCAATGCGTTCAGCGGTGCAGCATGAGGCCATTGAGTCGCGCAAAACGCGCAGTGATGCCACGAAAATTTTCTATCACTATTAGGCCCGCAAACCATTCAGGTCATGCTTTATTGAGCCATCGACCAAGAGAGCCAGAGGGAACCAGAGGGAGCCATGCTGCGAACGCCGCAGGATTCGTCACCGCGAAATGGCGCCCACAAAAACCAACGTCATACTCGCGAAAGCGGGACCATACTGAGTCTGCCTCAGATGGGTCCCGGCTTCGCGAGGATGACGTTTTCAATTTTCGCAGCTTGAAATCAAGAGCGGGTCTGACCTATGGTCAGACCCCAAAAAACGCTTAAGGTTTCGCGTTTTTGACGTACTTTTCGAGCCAGCTGTTCGTCTCGAACAGCATGTGCATGATCGATTCGCGGGCGCGGTAGGCGTGGCTCTCGTTTGGCAGCATCACCAGGCGCGCGGTGCCGCCCATGCCTTTGATCGCCTGGAACATGCGCTCGCTCTGGATCGGGAAGGTGCCCGAGTTGTTATCCTGCTCGCCGTGGATCATCAGCAGCGCGTCCTTGATCTTGTCGGCGTTATTAAACGGCGACATGGTGTGGTACACCTCCTGCGCCTTCCAGAACGGCCGTTCTTCCGACTGGAAGCCGAATGGCGTCAGCGTGCGGTTGTAGGCGCCGCTGCGGGCAATACCGGCGCGGAACAGGCGCGTGTGGGCCAGCAGGTTGCCGGTCATGAAGGCGCCGTAGGAGTGGCCGCCGATGGCGATGCGGTGGCGTTCGGCCACGCCGCGCCGCACCACTTCATTGACTGCTGCTTCGGCGTTGGCGATCAGCTGCGGCAGGTAGGTGTCGTTCGGTTCTTCCGTGCCGGCGCCGACGATCGGCATCGACGGATTATCGAGCACCGCATAGCCCATCGCCAGGAACGCCGCCGGACCCCAGTAGCTGACGGCGTTGAAGCGGTAAGGCGACCCGGTGGTCTGGCTGGCCGCGCTGGCGCTCTTGAACTCGGCCGGGTAGGCCCACATGATCATCGGCAGCGGGCCGTCGCGTTTCGGTTCGTAGTTTGGCGGCAGCAGCAACGTGGCGGTCAGGTCGACGCCGTCGGCGCGCTTGTAGCGGATCTGCTCCTTCTGCACGTCTTTCAGCTGCGGGGTCGGGTGCGCGAAGCGGGTCAACGCGGTCAACTGCGCCGCGGCCGGCTTGGTCAGGTCGCGCACGTAGTAGTTGGCGCGCTCGGTCGGCGACTCGCGGGTGGTCAGCAGGCGCGTGCCGTCGTCGCTCAGGACCGCCGCGACGTTCTCGTAGTACGGCGCGGTGCTCTGGAACAGGCGCTCCTTCTTCTTGGTGACCAGGCTGTAGCGGTCGAGGAACGGGCGATCGCCTTCGTTCGAGGCGCCGGCGCCGTCGAGCAGGATGGTCGAATCGGCGCCGATCAGCAGGCGCGGGTGGCCGGCGGCGTCAGGCTGGGTGACCGGGCGGCCCGGATCGTTGTAGCGGTCTTCGCCGGAATAGGCGAACAGCAGGTCGGGCGCGGTAGCCGGCTGGTCGGGGGCGATGCGCCAGGTCTTGACGGCGCGCGTCTTGTACCAGCGCTCGCTGATCAGCGCCACGTCGCCGCGGCCCCACTGGATGCCGCCGAAGCGCGAGCCAAGCCTGGCCAGCACGGCCGGCTTGTCGGCGAACGGCGCGGCCTGGGTGTAGACGACGTCGCGGATCTCGGCCGTCTTGGCCGGGTCGCCGCCGTCCTGGGCTTCGGCCCACACCAGCGTGGCCGGCGCATCGACGCGCCAGCTGACGGAGCGCACGCCGGACGACACCGCGTCGTTCCCCGGCGGCAGACCTTCTTCGAGTGGCTTGTTGGCCACCAGGTGCACGGCCTTGCCGGTCAGGTCGCGCACATCGACGCGATTGGCGAATGCGGACGCCGGCACGACGTACGAAAACGGACGCTGCATCGCTTGCGACAAAATGTATTTGCCGTTCGGTGAAACGCGCGCGCCGGTGAACAGGTCAGGCGTGCCGACCAGGCGCGTCTTGCCGGCCACGTCGACCAGCGCCAGCTGCACCGTCGCGTAGTGTTCGAACAGTTTGGCGTCTTCTTCGTTTTTCAGCAGGTCCTGGTAGGTGCGCAGCTGGCGCGCGCCGGCGCTTTGGCCGCTGTCCTGCGTGGCCGGGCCAACCGGGATGCCTGTTGCGACCGGCGCCTTGCCCAGCGCCGCAGGCTTGAGCGTGACGAGCATGCCGCTCGAATCGGGCAGCCAGCTAAAGCCCGAGCCGGCGACATACGACAGCGGCTGCGTGGTCAGTCGTTTCGCCACGCGCGTGCTGACATCGACCAGCCACAGTTCGACTTTCGACTCGCCGCCCTTGTCGGCGTAGGCGACATGGGTGAAGGCAAGGTAGCGCTGGTCAGGCGACCAGGCGGTATCGGCCAGTCGCAACGTCTTGGGCAAACCGCTGACCTTCAGTTCGGCCTGGGTGCGGATATCGAGCAGCGACAGGTCGGTGCCGAAGCTGAACCGGCTCGGCGAGTAGGTGCGCGGATTGATGCGCAGGCCTGCCAGCTTCAGTTCCGGCTGCGCCACTTCGACGATCGACGGCAGTGCCGGGGTGCCGATCATGGTCGCCAGGTTACGTTTCGGCGACAGGGTGAGGGTCGGCGAGCGCGGTGCATCGACGATCGCCTGCAGCGGCGCCGGCGGCAGTTGGTACTGGGCGTAGGCCGGCACTGCGGCCATCAGCGACAGGGCGAGCGGAACGAGGGGGAGGCTTTTGCGCATGGGTCTCTCAGTGTGTTTACGCCGTCGATTCGGCGAGTTCATGGATGGTGCATGTTGCGCATTCAGGCGCTGAAAGTCAATCGTCAAAGTGTATGCGTGCCCTCTGGCGCGGCATGCTTGGATTACAATGGCGGCTCGATTGCCGTACCACTCCAAAGCCGCAATCCCTGAATCCACCTGAAGCAGAAGCATGAACCTGACCACCATCGCCCTCCTCGTCCTGACCCCGTTCCTCGTGTGGCGCGTGTACTCCCGGCTGCGCACCATGATGGCGCGCCAGCGCTCGATCCTGTCGCGCCACTGGACCGGCGTCGGCGTGTTCCTGGCAATGGTGCTGGTGCCGGCGTCCGAACTGGTGTCGCGCCCCGAAGGGCTGGCGTGGCTGCTGGCCGGCACCGCCGGCGGCATCGCCTACGGCGTATGGGGATTGCGCCTGACGCGCTTCGAGGACAGCGATGAAGGCTACTACTTCACGCCGAACGCGCGCCTGGGCATCCTGATTGCGATGCTGTTTACCGCGCGGGTGCTGTACATCGGCTTCGAGATCTACGCCAACCAGGGCAGCAACGTGCCGACTGCGCGCTTTACCGACAGCCCGCTGACGATGCTCGTTGTCGGTCTGACCGGCGGCTACTTCGGCACCTACTCGGCCGGCTTGTGGCGCTGGCGCCTGAAGCTGAAAAAAGCCGCCACAAAGTAGTCGTTCGGTGCCAAACTTGTCGCGTGATCGCGACAGATAATCATTCATCCCTGCCCCCTCCCGGCGCGCCGTGCCGCGTGCTGCTGCTCGGCGGTTACGGCTTCTTCGGCAAGCGCCTCGCCGCCCGCCTCGCGCTCGACCCGCTGATCGACCTGACCATCTGCGGGCGCGACCTCGCCGCCGCCGAAGCGCTGTCGGCGTCGCTGAACCGCCAGAGCGGCAGCGCGCGGTTTCATGCACAGCGCATCGACGTACTGGCGCCCGGCCTGGCCGGGCATATCGGCAACAGCGGCGCGGCGGTGGTGGTGCATGCGAGCGGCCCGTTCCAGGGCCAGGGCTATGGCGTGGCCCGCGCATGCATCGAGGCCGGCGCGCACTACATCGACTTGTCCGACGGGCGCGATTTCGTGTGCGGGATCACCACGCTCGACGCCGATGCCCGCGCAGCCGGTGTCTGCGTGATCAGCGGCGCCAGTTCGGTTCCGGCGCTGTCGGGCGCCGTCGCCGACCTGCTGGCGCGCGACTTCACGCAGGTGCACGCGATCGATATCGGCATCAATCCCGGCAACCGCACCGAACGCGGGCTGGCTACAGTAACGGCGATCCTCGGCTACACCGGGGCGGCGATCCCGCACTGGCGCGATGGCCGCTGGCAGCGCGCGTTCGGCTGGCAAGGATTGCGCCGATACGGCTATCCGTCGCCCGTCGGCGTGCGCTGGCTGGCGCAATGCGATGTGCCCGACCTGCAGCTGATGCCGGCACGCTATCCGGGTGTGCGGACCGTCACGTTTCGCGGCGGGACCGAACTGCACTTGCTCCATTTCGGCGCGTGGCTGATGGCCGCCATGCGGCGCGCCGGCCTGGTTCGCGACTGGTCGCGCTACAGCGCGCAATTGAAAGCGGTCAGCGACCTGTTCATCCGCTTTGGCACCGATGCCGGCGCGATGCACGTGGAAGTGACTGGCGTAGCCGACGGCCGGCCGCTGCGGCGCTGCTGGACGCTGGTCGCGCTCGACGGCGACGGCCCGTTTGTTCCGACCTTGGCCAGCGCCGCGCTGGTGGCCAAGCTGGCGCGCGGCGAGCTGGCGTTTCGCGGCGCCACTCCATGCGTGGGACTGCTGACGGTGCACGATTTTCTCGACGCGGCCAAGGGATTGGCCATCACGATGGAGACAACATGATGACGACACCGGCCCAATCGGTCTACCGCCAGGTGCTGGGCGCTGATTTCAATTTGCTGGCGGTGGAACTGCAGCGCTTTCACAGCATGGCCGGCCGGGCCCTGCTGACCGGCAAGTTCAGCGTACAGGGACCGGACAACCATGCCGGCCGCCTGGTGAGCGCGCTGTTCACCCTGCCGAAGGCGGCGTCCGAGGCGCCCTTCAAGTTCGAACTCGATGCGAACGCGCGGCAGGAGACGTGGCGGCGGCACTTTCCGGGCAGGTCGATGGTGTCGCGGATGCACGCCGGACCGGGCATGCTGGTCGAACGCTTCGGACCGATCAGCTTTTACTTCAGGCTGAAGACGAGCGACGGGCAGCTAAGCATGCTGCTGCAGTCGGTCACTGTTTTGGGGGTTCCGTCGCCGCGGTTTCTGATGCCGAAAGTGTCGGCGCGCGAATCCGGCGCCGACGGCAGGCTGCACTTTTCGGTCAGTGCGCACTTGCCGGTGGTGGGGCTGCTGGCCGAATATCGCGGCTATCTGGAGCTGAGTCCGGGGTCTGACCCGATTGGGTCAGACCCCGGTTGCGCTGCCGGCTTGCCAACGCCGTAACATCACGCCGCGGCTGGCGTGACGCGGCGCTGCAGCACGAAGATCGGCTGCGCCCACGGCATGTCCTTTTTCTTCTTGCTGGTGATGAGCGTGAGCTCGGACGGGTCGTAGACGTCGGTGTTGTGCGTCAGCGGCGTCGTCATCAGGTACTGCGCCTCGGTGTTCTTGAGGAACTCGCCGACCAGCTGGATGTTGCGGATGTCGAGGTGGGCGAACGGCTCGTCGATGAAGACGAAGCCGCCGGAGCCGTCTTCGGACTTGAGCAATCCTATCAGCAGCACCAGCGACTTCATGACCTGCTGGCCGCCGGACGCTTCGCCGTCGTTCATCCCGATCTGGTCCTTGCCGTCAAACTTGAAGCGCACGTGCAGGCCAGCCTGCGACAGCTGCACGTCGTCGTTTTCGAGCCGCACTGGATCGGCATGCACGTCGATGCCGGCCAGTTCGCCGAGCTCCTTGATGTTCTTGCTGTACGTCTTGATGGTATAGCGCAGGCGCTCGATGTAGGCGCCGCGCGCATTGCCGGTCGCTTCGATCGCGCGATTGTTCTGGTAGCGCCGTTCGTCGGTCTCGCTCTGGCGGCCTTGCAACTGGTCGTTGAGGCGGTGATGCTGGTCGATGACGGTGGCGTCAAGTTCCCAGTCGTCGCGCGCGAGGCTGTGCTGCAGGGACGACACGCGCAGGTCCACCTGGTGGCTGTTCTGGTGTTCGGCCACCAGCGATGCACGGCGCGCCGGACGGCGCCAGCCTTGCGGCAGGTGGCGCCAGCTGCGGCGCAGTTCCGCCAGGTTCTTCGCGTGCTCGGCGCGCTGCTCGATCTGGCGCTTGTGACCGAGGCGCAGGCCGGCTTCGGCTTCCGACAGGGCCATGCGGGCGTTCTGCCACACGGTGTCGGCGCGGGTGCGCGCGACGGTTGCGGCCTTCGTCAGCCCTTGCAATTCGCCCAGGCGCGAGCCGACTTCGAGGCGCTCGGCCTTGAGCGGCGCGCTGCTGCGCATCGCTTCGTCGAATTCGGCCTGGCGCGCGGTCAGTTCCTTGGCGGCGTCGACGCCGGCGATGCGCGCCTTCAGTGCGCCGACTTCGGCGGCCAGTTTGCTGATCGCCAAGGTCAGCGTGTCTTCCTGCGCTTCCAGCGCCGGCAGCGAGCGTTGCAGCGCTTCGAGGCGGCCGGTGCGGCCGGCCTGGCCGAAGCGGTAGCGCGATGCTTCTACGAACAGCGAGCGACCGCCGCGGCGTTCGCGGTGGTACGCGTCCGGCGTGATCCATTCGTCCGAGGTCAGCTTGGCGCCCGCTTCGACCGAATCGACGCGGTCGATGCGCGCCAGCTGGTCGATCAGCCACGACGGCGCCGGCGCCGAAAAGCGCACCACCGACAACAGGCTGTCGTCCTTGGAGACAGGGGCGGCGACGCACTCGGGCACGATGAAGTGGCGATAGCGCTCCTTCTCGGCCAGCTTGTAGGCGGCGGTGGCGTCCTTGGCGCGCTCGAGCAGCACGACGGAGGCATAGCCACCGAGGACGCCTTCGATCGCGCCCTGCCACTTCGCGTCCGTTACCTCGACGATATCGGACAGCATCGCGTGCGGGATGCCGGCGTCGCGCAGCGCACGGCGCATGCCGCGCACCGCTTCCGGCTCGGGCATCGCGCTCTTGCCCTGCAGCGCCGAGATGGTGGTCTGGTCGCCGGCAATGCGTGCAGACAGCGTGTCGCGCGCCTGCTTCTGCCTGGCCAGTTCGGCTTCCTTGCCTTCGAGCTGCGCGGCCACTTCGGCGATGTCGGCGCCGGAATCGGCGGCCAGTTTTTGCAGGCGTTCCTTTTGTTCGAGCAGGCTGTCGAGGGGTTTGAGCTTGCCGTTGACCTGCGCCAGGCGGGAGGCGAGCACGGTCGCCTCCTGTTCGAGCAGCGTTTCCTGTTCCTGGGCGTCGGTCAGCACGCGCACCTGGTTGGCCAGCGCGTTGCGCTTTTCGATCAGCTGCGAGTCGGCCTGCGCCATCGGTTTGCGGGCGTCGCGCAACTGGCGGCTGACGGCGCCGGCCTTTTCACGCGCTTCATGGTACTCGAGGCTGGGCAGCACTTCCTCGAGCAGGTTGCGGCGTTCCTTGTGCAGGTCTTCCCACTGGTGATAGTTGGCCACGCGCAGGCGCAGTCCTTCGAGGTTGGTGCGCGAGGCCTCCAACTCGGTTTCGAAGCGCTTCAGTTCCGTCTCGGTGTCGCGCTGGTGGCGCTTCGCCTCGTCGTAAGCGTCGAGCACTTCCTTGTCGCCGAATACCTGGAACACCAGGTCGAGCAGCTGGCGCGGCGCGTACTCGCACAGCTTGTCGGTTTCGCCCTGCTCGAGCGCCAGCACTTTCGCCATCGCCGGCGACAGGCCGGCGTTGGCGAGGCGCTTGCGGTAGTTCTCGACGCCGAGCCAGTCGCTCGCCTCGGTCACTTCTTCGATCTGGATGTTCCCGGGGCGCATAAGGTACTGGCGCTTCCAGTCGCCGCCGTTTTTCTGGATCTGGCAAAACAGCGTGACTTCATCGTCGCTGAAAAAGCCGGAGCTGCGAAACGGACGGTTCGACAGCTGGCGACCGACGGTCTTGTTGTCGACGACGGCGCGGATCCACGCGGTCTGCTGGCCGGAGTGGCGCGCGTAGTGCTTGTAGGTGCGGCCCATCGAGCAATCGAGGCCGAACAAGGTGCGCAGCGCGTCGAGCAAGGTGGTCTTGCCCGAACCGTTCTGGCCGGCGATGGTGATGATCTTGGCGTCGAGCGGGATGTTCTTGATGCGCTGCCAGTAATCCCAGTGGACCAGCTCTAGCGATTTGATATGGAACATGGGCTCTCTCAGATTGTGGTGTCGTCGTCGGCGTCGGCTACAGCGTCGGCGAGCGGTTCATCGACCGCGACAGCGTCGACGCTCTTGCGCGGCACGGCGACCGTGATCGGGGCGCGCTTGAAGACGTCGGCCAGGGCGCCGTTGATGATGCGCTCCTTGAGCACGTCGGTGTCCATCATCAGGTCCAGCAGCGGGCCTTCCAGTATCAGATCGCCGCGGCGCTCGATAAATCCGAGCTTCGACAGCGAACCGAGATTCATGTCCATGCGGGTCTTCTTGCCAAGCTTGTCGCCGAAGTCGGACAGCAGCGCGGTGTAGGAGATGCCGATCGAGGTGTCTTCCGCGCGCGGCATCGGCTTGTCCTTGTCGAACATGTCGTCCTGGTCGTCGTCGGCGTTCTGGTGGGTCTCCTGGCGTTCGCGCTTGGGCAGGATGATCTGCGCCCACAGCACCACGAGCAGCGCCACGCCGTCGCGCGTGAGGCCGAAGTTATTGTTCTGCCAGATGTCCTTGGCGCCGAAGACTTTCGGCTCGACGGCGCGGTGCAGCGCCAGCGTGACGTGGTCGGCATAGACGTTATCGAGCATCTTCAGGCCCGACTCGAGCAATCGCTTGTCGACTTCGGCGCGAAACAGTTCATCGGACAGCACGCGCTTGACCATCTTGTCGTCGCGGCGCAAGGTCTGGTGGGTCAGCAGGCGGGCAATCAGGATCTGGGAATCGTCATTCATCGGCCGGGCCGCTTTCGAGGACAAGTGAGAGGGTGGCGACCGACATGGCCGCGACGTGCGGATCGTTCAGCTCGATCATGTCGTCGGTCGGCGCGAAGGTGATCGGCAAGCGCGCCAGCTGCGCGGTGGCGCCCTGCAGGCTCGCTTCGGCGGCGTCGCCGAGCAGCGGCAGCATCGAGGCGCGGTAGGAGGCGATGGCGAAGCTGGCCGGCAGCAGCGAATCCTGGATCGGCACCGACTTCGGGCCGTCGTCGGAAAAGCTGGGGAAGTTACCGAGGTTGGCGAAGTCGGACAGGCGCGCCAGCCAGTCATCGAGTTCGGCCTGCACGGCCGGCGCGTCGTTGACGGTGAGCGGCGCATCCTGGCCGACCGGCAGGCCGGCCAGGCCGACGACGGCGTTGCGTTCGGCCAGCAGCTCGGTTTCGGCGACGTCGATCATCTCGGCGGGGGTGCCGAACAGCGGCACGATCGGGCGGTCGATGGCGCCGCGCGCCAGGCTCGCCAGGTCGTCGTGCGCCAGCAGCCAGCGCTTGACGTCGGTGGTCGACAGGCCGGACTGGCCGAGGTGGACGCGCTGGCGTTCGATCTGGTTGAGGGCGCGCGAGAACATGCCCTGCATGTTCAGCAGCGCGCTCTGGGCGCGGCCGATGGCCTGCGCCGCCTTGTGGGTGGCCGAATCGGCGGCGTCGTCGGCGAGGATGGCGCGCAGGATCTGCGAGCCCTTCTCGACCCAGTCGCAGGCCATGTGCCACTTGGCCTGCGAGGTGCGCAGGCGGAATTCGGAACCGGAGGCGATGGCGTCGCGAAATTCGTCGGTCAGGTCGACCAGGCGCCCGAGCAGGTGCTTGAGCTGGTCGACGGTGACGCCGCCGACCGCCTGGGCGCCGGCCACTTGCGACAGCAGGAAACCCATCTCCGCTTCGTCGTCGGCCTGGCCCATGTTCAGCAGCGTATCGAGCGCCGAGAGCACGTTGCGCGCCATCGGCGTGACGCGGTAGACGGCGGCCTGGGCGTCCCACGCCAGCAGGCCGTGCGAGCGCAGGCGCGTGAGCACGGTTTCCAGGCTTTCGGGGATCAGGTAGGCAAGCTTCTGGTTGATGTCGGCGCGCGAGAACGCCGACGTGGTGGTGTCGGCGGCCAGTTCGCGCAGCACCAGCAGGCGGATCAGCACGCCGTCCTGGCCGCCGTGGAACAGCGCGGTAAACGCCTGCAAGGTCGGCTGGGCGCGCTTGAGGTGGAAGACCTGCTCGATTTCGTCGGCGGAAATGCCGGCATGGAAATGCGACTGCAGCGAACTGGCGTCGTCCTGCCCAAGTGTCAGTGATTCTGCGGCCAGCGCCGCACCTGCGGTTAATTCGATCATTGCGCTCCGGGTACCAGGTTCGACCGCTTGGTGCTGTGCACCAGCTTGCTCGCGGGGCGTCAGTATATCAGCTACGGCAGCGCCGGCTGCCGGAAAAAATGCTGCCAGCAAGCCAAGTCGCACTAACCAGGCCCCGTCATCGTCGCACAGCGACGATGACGTCGACAAGGTTTTGGCAAGTTATTGCTGGAGCGATTGCTGGAGCGTCGGAGCAGGCTACTTCCTTGCGATCTTTTCCAGCGTCTGGTCGACGAATTCGTTTTCGCCGTCGGTAAAGCGCAGGCGCGCCGGATACCACTCGTGCGCCGGCGCCAGCCAGATGTCGAGCGTCTGCTGTTTCGAGTCGGGCGGCGGCAGCTTGACCAGGTGGACCGTTTCGAGCGCGCCGACGCCGGTGCGGATGTTTTCCTTGCCGACTACCTTGAAGGTCCAGGGCTCGGCGTCGCGGCGACCGGCGACGAAAAAGACCCACTGGGAGCCGGGGGTGAATTTCTCCGGCGCGGCGCGCGCCACCGCCACCAGTTGCCAGGTGACGCTGCTGCGGTCCTGCTCGCCACCGATGAGCGGGTAGGTTTCCTTGCCTTCGCTGAACGAGATGCTCTTGCCGGCGCGGTCGAAGGTCGTGGTGGAAGGATCGCGGCGGATGCGTTTTTCGACAAACTTCGCCGGGGCAATGCCGAAACCGTCGATCGCGCCTTCGCTGCGGTTCTCGAGGATGCTGCCGAACAACGCGGCGCGGGTGTCGCCGCTCAGCGTGTATCTGGAGCCGGTCACGCGCCAGCTGATGCTGGCGTCGCCGGAGAGAGAAAACCCCTTCTGGCGCGCCTTGATCGAATAGCTCAGGTCGGCGGATGGCGGCACGTCGACCGGTCGCTTGATGGCGACGTGCTCGGCCGCGCCGGCCAGCGTGACGGCGGCCAGCATGGCGCTTGCGGCGATCAGTTTGAGACTATGCATTTCAGGTTCCTGAATCCGTGAGGACGATCTTGTTGACCGTCTGGGTTGTTACCGCACCGCTCGCTTCAATGTTGCTTATCTGTACAGGCAGCCAGCCGTGCGCGGGCGCCAGCCAGATGTCCAGCCGCGACGCATAGGCGCCGGGCTTGGGCGGGCGCGACAGGCGCCACGCCTGAATCTTGCCGAGCCGCGTGTCGAGCTGCTCCTGGCCGAGCACGACGAAGTGGAACACGCTGGCGTCCTTGTCTTCGGCAACCTGGATGTCGACCCCGGCGGCCAGCTGGCCGCTGTCGGCGCGGGCGATCGCGGCCAGTTGCAGCGGGATGGTCGCCTTGTCCTGGGCGCCGGCGGCCTGGTCGAATGCTTGCTGCGAGGCGGAAAACGTGATGCGGCCGTCGCGGAAATGGGTCGCCGTCCGCGATCGGCCGCGGCGCTTTTCGGTCATCAGCGACGGTGCAAAGCCGGTGTCGCCCAGGCTGCCTTCGCTTTGCAGCGCGACCAGGTTGACGCGCGTGACGACCACGCTGATGCCAGCCTCGACCTTCATGCTGTAGCGGCTGCCCTTGAGCTGCCAGGCCATCTCGGCTTCGCCGCTCCAGCGCGTGCCGTCGGCATCGCGGCGCGCCACATCGAGCAGCATGCGGGCCGACGGCGGCAGGTCGACCCGGTAACGGGGCGGCGGCGGCGGCGCCGGCGTGACCGGCTCGACAGCGGCGGGCTGCTCTACTATTGCCACCACGACAGATGTTACAGCAGATAATATTTGCGCCGCGCCGGCCTGGTCGCCCATCGGCGGCTGGCTGGCCAGCGCGGCGACGTCGACCAGCGCCGCGGGCGCCGGCGCCGGCGATCGCCGGGCGCGCGCCACCGCCTTGGCAGGCGCGGCAGGCGCGGTCGCAGGCGCCGCCTTTGGCGCGGGTGGCGGGCGCGGCGGCGCGGCGATCAGGCGCGCGATAGTTTCCACCGGCGGCGGCTCGTGCGCGCCGGGCGCCAGCATGTACGGCAGGATCCACCACAGCGCCAGCAGGTGCAGCAAGACCGACGCACCGAACAGCGACAGCGCACGCCGATATCGGAAAATAAACGAAGCGAAGGTCATCTGTATAGTTTAACGCGTTCGCAGCGCGTTCCGCTGACAGGCTTGACCGCCGGCCGCGCGCACGACTTTCTTTGAACACGTGTTAGTTATCTGATACGCTAAAGCCTCACTCTAACGGAGACGCACCATGAACCCTCAAATGCCTCAGATGCCCGGTGTCGGCAGCGTGACCGACTCGCTGGACTTCGTCAAGAACCTGTGGGGTAGCATGAGCTTGCCGGGGATGAGCATTCCCGGACTCGGCGCGCCGGCCCTGTCGCTCGATGACCTCGACAAAAAAATTGCCGACCTCAAAGCGGTCGAGTCCTGGCTGAACGTCAATGTGGCCATGCTGCGCGGGACGGTGCAGGCGCTGGAAGTTCAGCGCGGCACGATTGCCGCGCTGAAATCGATGGGCGCTTCGATGGCCGAAGCGATGAAGCAGCCCGGCGCCGACCAGCAATCGGTGATGGCGGCAGCGCCATTCGCATCGGCGTTCTTTGCTCAACCAGCCGCCGCCGCTGCGCCCGAGGTGGCCAAGGCCGCGCCCGCGAGTTCGACGTTCATGCCGGATCCGGCGTTGTGGTGGAATGTGTTGCAGGATCAGTTCAAACAGGCGGTCAACAGCGCGATGCCGGCAGACCCCAACAAGGGAACTTCGGTGGCGCCTCAGCCGGACCCGTCGGCGCCGAACCTGACGCCGGATGAATCCGCGGCGAACGGCGCACAGGGCAAGGCACGCGCGCCGAAGGGCAAGCCGGCGAAGGGCTGACCGGGCGCGCGGTGGCGGGCCGGATCGTCAGGCCAGTCGCAGGATCCGGATCGCGTCGATCAGGCCATCTTCCTGGCGCTTGACGGTGGAAATTGAAATCAGTCCATCATCGGCCATCTGCCGGGCTTGCTCGTGGACGCCCTGGAACGTTTCCACGGTGTCGCCCTTGGCCGCTATCGGACGGATCCATGCAGTGCTGCCAACCTTCATTTTTTCGTAAACTTCCATTGCGATGTCGCGCATGCGTAGTGCCTTTCTGACTGGGCGCGGGGTGAGCCGCAGAGTTTGCAGTTTATCACCAGCGCGCGGTGAGCGAAAATTCGCTTCACGTGGCGAACCGCTGTCGTGTAGAGGAGGTCAACAATAATCGCTGAAATGGCCTCCCCGCGTTCGCGAGGAGTCGGTCCCGCCAATGGCAGGGCCGACGTCTGGCGGTCAAACGCCGGTGTCAGGTCTGACATTAAGACATTCAGGCGTAAATGTCTTAATGTCAGACCTGACACCAGAAATTTGCGCTTACGGTTCGGCGGTAGCGGACGCTTCGTCGGCGATTTCTTCGCCGACGCGCGGCGCCAACCGTGCCAGTTGCTCCATCAGCTGGGCGAAACGCTGCTGGCTTGGCTGGATTTTGTCGACGTGCATCAGCACCTCGGCGGCCTCGGCGCTCAAGGCCTCGTCGTAGCCGAGCTGCTGCATGTGCGACAGCAGGATCTGGGCGGCATTGAACAGGATGCGCAGGTTGTTCGGCAACTGCTCGCGGGCATGGCGCATCCAGCCTACCGCTTCGGGCAACTTGCCGGTCTTCCACAGCAGCACGCCCTGGTTCATCAGGTCGGCGGCATCCTTCTTCGACGAGCGGATCAGCTCGATGCCCTCGGCGCCCATGCGCGCCTTTTCGAAAATCTTCTGCACCTCGTCGAGCAGCAGCGTGTTGTCGTGGTTGTTGCGCGCGACGTAGCACAGCAGCTCGACCGGCGACTCCTTGACGCCGACCGCCAGCAGCAGGGTGGCCATCTCGAGGCAGGTCGGCGTGTCGGGCCGGCCCGCATCGGCGTTGAGCATCTCCTCGAGCTCGTCGCCGGCCTTGCGGGCGCGGCGGAAGTCGCCGCTCTCGTGGTACACCATGCCTTCGGTAATCTTGGCGCGCAACTGAATGTGATCGTCCTCGGCAAACTCGCGCTGCACCGCCAGCAGCAGCTGGAGCGCTTCCTTGACGTCGTTCTTCTGGCCGCACACGCGCGCCAGGCCGAGAAAGGCGTCAGCCGACTTGATGGCCGAATATTCGCCGATGGCGATGCATTTGCGAAACGCCTTCTCGGCCATGCCGACGTTGCCCAGCTTCAGGCACACCTGGCCGAGGCTGCGCTGGCGCGGCACCGAATTGGGCGAGAGGCGGGCGGCGCGCTCGAGGATGCCGCAGGCTTCCTCGGGCTGACCCATCAGCTGGTAGGCGTTCGCCAGCTGGTCGTAGGCGTCGATGTAGTAGCGGTTGTCGGCAATGACGCCCTGGAAGATCTGGCGCGCCTGCTCGTATTCGCCGTTGGCCATGCGGATCTTGGCCAGCCCCGACTTGGCCCACTGGTATTCGCGTTCCTGCATGACCTGCTCGTAGGACTCGCGCGCCTTGTCCGGCTCGCCGCTCTTGAGCATCAGCGACGCCTTCATGCGCAGCAGTTCGATGCGGTGCACCTTGTCGACGGCAATCTGGGCGTCGCACAGCTTGGCTGCGCGCAGGTAGTCCTTCTCGGCATAGGCCAGGTCGATCATCTTGAAGACCTGCTTCTTGTGCCACACGCGGTTCAGGCGGGTCAGCAGCACGCCCTCGGTGATCGGCTTGATCAGGTAGGCGTCAGGCTGGTGCTCGGCGGCGCCCATCACCGACTCGACGCTTTTCTCGGCCGACACCATCATCCACACGCTGCTCGGCATCAGCAGGTTGCGCAGGCGCACCTCTTCCAGCACCTGCTGGCCGTTCTTGCCTTCGCCGAGGTTGTAATCGCACAGCACCACGTCGTAGCGGATGCGCGCCAGCAGCGCCATCGCTTCGCCGCCGCTGGAGGCCTGGTCGATGTTCTTGGCGCCAAGGTTGCGCAGGCTCTCGCGCAGCAGCTGGCGGATGCCGATGAAGTCGTCGACGACCAGGTAGTTCTTTTCGGCCCAGTCGACGTCGGCGATGTCGGACGCCCCGCTGGACTCGAACGGCGAACGCGCGCTCACGGCAAGGTCAGCACAAAGCAGCCGCCGCCGTAGGCGCCGCCGTTTTCGAGCCGCACGGCGCCGCAGCGGTCGCGGTGCTTGTGCATTTTCGCCACTTCGCTCGAGAAATACAGGCCGAGGCCGCTGCTGTTGGTCAGGAAGTTCACGCCCGAGCTGACCCCGCTCATCGCCGACACGCCCGCTTCGAGCATGGCGTCCGGATAGCCGGGACCGTTGTCTTCGACGCGCATTTCGAGGCAGCCGTCGACCACGGCGACCGACAGGCCGATGGTGTCGGTGGTGTAGTTGATGGCGTTGTTGATGGCGTGGCCCAGCACGCCAATGATCAGGTCTTCGTCAAAGTGCCAGATCAGCTCGGGATCGAAGTCGGTGTGCAGGTCGATGCCGCGCGACTTGAGCAGCACGCGTTCGGACGAGACGACCTGTTCGACCAGGTGGCCGATGCCGAGCGGCTGCATGTCGAACGGATACTCTGGTTTGCCCACCTGCTTGTACAGCGCCAGCAGCTGCATCAGGTTGTCGTTGAGGCGCTTGGTCTGGTACAGCATGTGCGCCATCTGCGGATAGGCCGGCCCGATCGCCGGCGTGGCGTCATGCAGCAGCGATTCCAGCGTGCCCGACAGCACGCTGATCGAATTTTTCATATCGTGCGCGGTCGAGGCGAGGAACAGGAACAACTCGTTCGAGCCAGGCGTTTCGTCAATCGTCAAGGAACCTCCAGCGGCGTAAATATTGCCGTACGACAATTATACCCGGGTTCTAGTTGGGGACTTGACGAATAGCCCCGTCAACGGATGGCTGTTGTATTCCGTGTCAGTGCGCACGGCGGCGACCGCGCAGCCGGAAGCGTCCCGGGTCAAGCGCGGCAACCAGGCCAGATTCGACCGGCAGCGGCTCGCCTTCAAGGCTGGCGGCCAGCAGTTCGGCCGCCAGCGGCGCCCAGGTCAGCCCGCGCGAAGCGTAGCCGAGCAACGCGTACAGGCCGGCCTGGCGCGGCAGTTCGCGCAGCCGGTCGGCGCCCAGCACGCACGCCGGATCGGGCAGCGCGCCGACCAGCGGCAGCCGGTCCGGCGCCACCGACCGAAAGCCGACCCGGCCGCGCAGCGGCGCGCCTGCGCCGATCGCCGGGTCGTTCAGCATCGAGCGCAGCCTGGCCAGGTTCTGCTGCTGGCTGCTGGCGCGCAGGTGCGGGTCGAAGTCGTCGTCGTAGGTGGCGCCGACGCTGCGCACGCCGCCGGCAGCGGGCGTGACGTAGGCCTCGCGGCACAGCACCAGGCCAAGTTCGGCCAGCGCCGTCTCCGGGGTCTGACCCCGCGGGGTCTGACCCCGGTTGTCTTCAGCCAGGTGCGTCACCTGGCCGCGCACCCGTGCCAGCGGCAGGAATGCCGACTGCGCCAGCTCGGCGGCGCCGGCGCCGTTGGCGAGGATGACGGTGCTCGCCTGGGCGATGGCGGCGCCGCCGGCGTCGAGCACGCGCCATTCGCCGCCGGCGCGCTCGATGGTGACGCTGCCGGCGCCGAACAGCCGGCGCAGGCGCGGCCCGCAGGCGTCCAGCATGGCCTGGCAGGCGCTGGCCGGCCGGATCCAGCCGCCTTGCGGAAACAGCCAGGCGCCGTGAGGCGCCAGATCGCCGAAGCGCGCGGCGGCGGTGTCCTTGTCGAACCACTGCGCATAGTGCGGCGGCAGGCGGCGCGCGTCGGCAATGGCCTGCTGCAGTTGCGCGTGGGCGGCATCTTTGGCCACATGCAGCACGCCGCGGCCGGCGCCTTCAATGACGCGGTCGACGCCGCCGAGCTTTTGCCAGTAGTCGAGCGCGAACAGGAAAGCTGCGCGCGACAGGCGCGAGGCGATGTTGTCGTCCTTCGACAGCAGCGGCATGGTGATGCCGGCCAGGTTGCCCGACGCTTCCATCGCCGCCTGCGGGTGCCGCTCGACCAGCGTGACGTGCCAGCCGCGCGCGCACAGGCGTTCGCAGGCGGCGGCGCCAGCGAGTCCGGCGCCGATGACGATGGCGCGCCGTTCGGGTGCGGCCGGGCGCGGCGCGATCGGCTTGCGGGTTGCAAAGCGCGCGCCCTGCCCTTCTTCGTCGAATACCCAGCCGGCGGCCGCCAGCGCCGCTTGCTGGCCGGCGGACAAACCGCCTGCATGGAGCATCGCATCGGCTGCCAGCAGCCGCGCCAGCGAGCGCGCGGAGCCGGCGTCTTCGATGCTGTGCAGACGGACCGCGTCGATGCGCGCCGACAGCTGGGCCAGCGCCGCATCGAGCGGGGCGTGCAGCAGGTCGAGCGTGACGGCGGCATCGCTTTGCAGCACGCGTTGAATGCCGGGCAGTTCGCCGCCGCCGATCGCGATCACGTGCAGGCGCGCGGGCCGCTGCGGATCGGCGCGCCATTGCGCGATCCATTGCGCGAAGCTGTCGGGATCCCACCGCGAATCGAAGATGACGAATCGCTCGCGCCCGCGCCAGTGCGGCCCGAAGTCCATCGGGTCAGCGCACCGCGCGCTTGAAGCAGGTCTCGTCGTGGTCGTCGACCATGCCGATGCCCTGCATGTAGGCATACACGATGGTCGAGCCGACGAACTTGAAGCCGCGTTTTAACAAGTCCTTCGAGATGCGGTCGGACAGCTCGGTCTTGGCCGGCCGCGCGCCGCTCGGCCAGTGGTTGACGATCGGCGCGTTATCGACAAACGCCCACAGGTACCGGTCGAGCGTGAGGCCTTCGTCGCGCAGGCGCAGGCAGGCCTGGGCGTTGGTGATCGCCGCCGCCACCTTCAGGCGGTTGCGCACGATGCCAGCATCGGCCAGCAGCGCGGCGACCTTGGCGGCGTCGTAGCGGGCGATGATGCCGGCGTCCCAGCCATCGAAGGCGGCGCGGTAGTTGGCGCGCTTGTTGAGGATCGTCTCCCAGCTCAGGCCAGCCTGCGCGCCTTCCAGGTTCAGCATCTCGAACAGGGTGTTCTCGTCGTGGCACGGCACGCCCCACTCGTGGTCGTGGTAGTCGAGGTAACGGGGATTGGCCATATTGGCCCAGCTGCAGCGGGTCTGGTTCATGCGGTGAAGTATACATCGCGGTAAGATAGTGAGCATCACATCGACGGCACTGACCATGTACTCACCTTCCCATTTCGCAGAAACCCGGACCGACACGCTGCACGCGCTGATCGAGGCGCATCCGCTCGGCACCTTGGTGATGCATGCGGCGGACGGCCTGGTGGCCGACCATATCCCGTTCGAGATCGGCGCGCCGACCGCTGCTGCGCCGCACGGCACGCTGCGCGCCCACGTCGCGCGCGCCAATCCGCTGTGGCGGCAGGCAGGCGCCGGCGCGCTGGTGGTGTTCCAGGGTCCGTCGGCATATGTCTCGCCGTCGCTGTACCAGGAGAAGCCGGCCAGCGGCAAGGTGGTGCCGACTTGGAATTATGCAGTGGTGCAGGCGCACGGCGTGCTGCGCGCGATCGAGGATCGGGCATGGATTCTGGCGCTGCTCGAGCGCCTGACGGCGCGCCACGAAACGCCGCGCGCGGCGCCGTGGGCGGTGGCCGACGCGCCGCCGGACTACATCGACAGCCTGCTCAAAGCGATTGTCGGCATCGAGATCCCGCTCGACCGGCTCGACGGAAAATGGAAGCTGAGCCAGAACCGCCCGCCGGCCGACCGCGTTGCGGTGGCGGCCGACTGCGCCGCGCTGGCGCCGTTGATGGCGCAACTGCCGTAGCCTACGAAGTGACCTTGCCGGCCGCCAGGCCGAGGCGGCGCTTCTTGGGACCGGCCGGCAGCACCGGATGCTGCAAGCTGGTGACGAGCGTGACTTCGCCGTCGGCCAGCGCCTGGTCGAGGTGCTGCATCAGGCGCGCGAACAGGCCCTCGCCGCGCGTGCTGTCGGTGCCGTACACCGCGGCCCACGCATTGCGCCCGGAGCGCTTGGCCAGGTACAGCCCCTGGTCGGCCAGCTCCACCACTTCCGACCAGCTAAGCAGGCGCGGCTCGCTCGGCAGGAAAGGGAAGCAGGCAAAGCCGATCGAACATGTCTTTGACAGGCGGGTGCCGTCGGGCAGCACGAACTCGCGGTCGGCCACGGCCAGGCGGATCCGTTCGGCTACCGCCTTGGCGTCGTCGCGGTTGGTGGCGCGCGCCAGCACGAGGAATTCCTCGCCGCCCCAGCGAATTAAATAGTCGGACTCGCGGAACACTTCGCGCAGCCGCTCCTGCATCTGCACCAGCACCGCGTCGCCGCCGGCGTGGCCGTGGCGGTCGTTGACATCCTTGAAGTGGTCGAGGTCGACCATGAAGAACACCAGGTCCTTGTCCGACACGACATCGCGCTCGGCCTGGCGCAGCGGTTCGTCGTGGCGGCGCAGGCTCATGGCGACGTCGGCATCGACGTGCTGCAGGAAGAAGCGACGGTTGCGCAGGCCGGTCAGCTGGTCGGTCAGGCTCACTTCCTCGAGCGCCTGGTAGGCCTGTTCGAGTTCGAGGTTTTTTTCCAGCAGCTGGTCCTGGGTGGCGCTGAGCGTGCGCAGCGTGGCGGCCACTTGGCGGTAAGCGTTGGCGTTGTCGAGGGCGATGGCGCCGTAGGCGCACAAGGTGCGGAAAATGAGCCGATCGCGCTCGCCGTAGGCGTTGGGCTGGCGCGATTGCACCGTCATCGCACCGAGCACGCGGTCGCCCACCTGCAGTGGCGCGAACAGCTGGGAGAGGGTCGGCTCGGTGCCCGGGATCAGGAACGGCGCGCACGACTGGGGATCGGTGTCGACCATGATTTCGCGCCGTTCGCGCACGCAGCGGGCCGAATTGGCGTTCGGGTCGGACAGCGCCACGCAGATCGGCGGAAGTTGCTTGCCGGCCTCGATGCCGAAAGCGCAGCGCATGGCGACACCGTCGGCGTCGATCAGGAATACCGAAAAATGGATGGCGTCGAGCAGGCCGTGAACGTGGCGGTCGAGCGCGCGGAACACGGCGGCGGCGGCGAGGTGGGTGGTGATCTCCTGGCCGATTGCCGACAGGTGCTCGAGCGTGGCGCTGATCTGCTGCAGCGCCTCGGCGCGGCGCGCTTCGGCGGCGGCCAGCTGCCGATGGTGCTCGCCTTCGGCCTGGGCGCGCTCAATCTGGTAATGCACGCGCATCGCAATGGCGCGGTTGGTCGCATCGGTGCCGTGGGTGGTTTCGCGCGCGGCGCCGGCCCGCATCGCCGCCTCGTAGGCGGCGGCGTAGTCGCCGGCGCCGGCGTATTCGCGGGCGACGGCGTCGAGCAGCGCGGCCGGCACGGTGTAGCCGTCGATGGTGGCGGCGACCGCGAGCGCCTGCTGCAGGTAGTGCAGCGCGGCGCTGGGCGCGTCGAGCGGCGCCGGCGCCGTCGCCGGCAGCGCGTGGCGCGCGTGGATTTCGGCCAGCACGCGCAGCGCGGCGATGTGGTTGTAGGCGTCGCGGTGTTGGCGCGCCAGCGCCAGCGAGGATGCGGCCATGGCCAGCGCTTCCTGCGGGCGGCCCAGGCGCGACAGCGCATCGGCCTGGCCACGCCGCGCGGCGCAGTGGAAGTCGGCCTGGCACAGCGCCTGGCCGCGCACTTCGAGGCGGGCAAAGCTGTCGAGGGCGGCGGCGTAGTCGCCGCAGTCGATGGCCAGGTCGCCCTGGTATTCGAGGGCGACGGCGTAGGCGCGCGAGCTGGCCAGAGGCGCGAGCGCGTCGAGCGCTTCATGCAGCAGCTGCTGGGCGGCGTCGCGCTGGCCGAGCTGGCGCAGCGTTTCGGCAGTCTGCATCAGCGCCAGCCCTTCGCTCATCGGCCAGCCGCCCGGTCGCGCCAGGTCGAGCCCGCGCTGCATCCACTCGAGCGCGGCGTTGTGGGCGTTCAGGCTGGTGAAGCCGTTGCCGATATTGGTGGCGAGGTTGACCGCGCGGCGCACCTGGCCGGTGGCGAGCGCGGTTTCGAAGCTGCCCATCATCAGGCTGATGGCGCGGCCGAAATCGCTGGCCTGGAAGGCGCTGATGCCGAGGTAGTCGTCGATCCAGCCGCGCGCGGCCGGGTGGACGCCGGGCGCGTTGCGGTCGAAGCGCTGGCCCCAGCGTAGTTCGGCGGTGTGGACGTCGCGAAACACGGCGAACAGCGCGGCGGCGGCGTCGCAGATGTCGACCCGCACGGCGCAGCCGGCGCGGCGCGCAGAGTCGGCCGCCAGCGCCATTGCCGTGTCGCTGTCGGCCAGGTTGCCGCCGTCGACGTCGATCCAGGCGCGCAGCCAGTTGCCGTCGGCGCAGCCGGCCCAGTCGGCGCATTGTTCGAACGTGTGCAGGGCGGCGGCGGCGAGCGCGCGCGCGCCGTCAAGGTCGCCGGCGAGCCAGAGCGCTTCGGCGCGCACCAGTGTCAGGCGCGCTTCGAGCGGGGCGCGCTCGGCTTCGGGCAGCGCGCCGGCAAGCAGCGCCGCTTCGTCGGCCAAAAGCTGGGCGCGCGCCGGGGCGCGCTGGCGCAGGTGCCAGGCGACGTTGACCAGCGGCGCCAGGCGCGCCGATCCCTGCAAGGGCGCCAGCTGCGCCTCGCACGTCGCCAGTTCCTCGTCCAGTACCAACATTTGAAGCAATGTAGTCCCCGTTCAAACACCTGTCGCGACCGGAAATAATGATGCCACGATGCATCATTATTTCACAGATTTGCGTATCTGTAAGCAAATCCGTAAGCTTTCGCGCGAGCCAACAACGCCGCTGTGGCGGCGTATAGGACAGCGCCGCGGCGGGTGCGACCGGCATCAGGAAATAGGCTGCCGGGGCGCGGCCTTTCCCTGCCGGATGCGCCGGGAGGCGGCTTACGACGTGCTCGCGCCCGCGGCGGCCGGCGCCTTGCCCTTGGTATCGGCGGCCTTGCCCGGTTTCATTTGCTGGGCCGCCTTCAGGCGCTGCTCGACGGTTGGCTGGATGCGCGTCACCAGCGCCTTGACGTCCGGGTCCTTGGCCTTTTTATGGGCGGTGTTGAGCATGCCGTGCATCTTTTTGTGGTCGTCGACCCCGGCCTGGCGCATGTACGCCTTGTCGAACGCGTCGCCGGACAGCGCGCCGAGCTTGTCGGCCATGGCCTGGTGCTGCTTGTCGAGCGCGCTCGGCAAGGTCACCGCCTTGGTGCTGGCGAGCTGCTGGATCTCGGTCAGCGCCTTGGTGTGGTCGTCGATCATCTGCCTGGCGTACGTCTTGACCTGGTCGTTCTGGCTCTTGCTGTCGGCCAGCTTGGCAATTTCAATTTCCGCCATGTTGCCGGCGGCCATATCCATCAGGATTTTCTGGTCGGCCTTGCCGAGCGCAGCGCCGGTGCTGGCGGCAGCGCCGCCGGTTGCCGCCGGCATCTGGCCGGCGGCGGGCGCGGTCTGGGCGCCGACAGTCGCCGCGCCCAGCATGGCGGAGGCGGCCGCAATGCTCAGCAAGGTTTTCAGTACTGGGTTCATTCGCATGTCGTTCTCCTGGAAAAGGTTGAAATGTCGTCACAAGATCAAGAACGTCCTACTCCACCTCCATTAACGTCCTCCTCGCGAAAGCGGATGACGCTAATTTTTTGCGGTGCTGTTCTATCGCTGCAATTGCTGCATATCGCGGCAGGACGGATCCGCACCTCGGGCCAGTTTAGCGGTCATGAACAAGGCCGAGCGCCCGCTAGCCGCGCGGCAAAACCGGCAACGCGACAGCCCGGCGAATTTGATACACCTCAACGGAAATCCAGGGGCGCGCCGGCACACTGAGTAATGCCCATCCGCGATGCACTGACCAAGGTGAAGCAACATTGGCTGGCCGCGGCGCTGGCCGTGGCAGCGCTGCTGGGCGCCGTGTACGCGGCGCGCGCGCTGCTGTTCGGCGCCGAGCTGAACGTGTATCCGGTGGAGCGGCGCGAGCTGCTGCAAACGGTGGTGGCGAGCGGGCGCGTCGAAACGCCGCTGCGCATCGACATCGGCAGCCAGGTCACCGGCGCCGGCGCCGCGATTCCCGTGGCCGAGGGACAGGCGGTGAAGGCGGGCCAGGTGCTGATCGAACTCGACCATGGCGAGGCGGCCGCGGCGGTCGAACAGGCGCGCGCCGCGGTCGGCCAGGCCAATGCGCGGCTGCAGCAGGTGCGCGACGTCGGCCTGCCGGTGGCGCAGCAGGCGCAGCGCCAGGCGGAAGCGAACCTCGCCGCCTTGCGGCGCCAGTTCGCCCGCAGCAAGGAGCTGTTCGCGCGCGGCTTTGTCGGCCAGGCGGCGCTCGACGAAGCCGAGCGCAACCTGAAGGTGGCCGACAGCGACGCGGCCAGCGCGCGCTTCCAGGCGCGAAGCATGCGCGTGTTCCTGCTGCAAGGCGCGGTGGTCGGGCTGCTCGGTTCGCTGTCGGGCGCGGCGCTGGCGGCGCTGCTGTCGGCCGGCTGGCGCCTGATCGCGCGCAGCCCGGACGGCACGCCGCTGTTTCCGGTCGATATCAGCGCCAAGCTGTACCTGCTGGCGGCGCTGCTGGCGACCTTGACCGGGCTGGTCGCGGCCGTCACGCCGGCCACGCGCGCGGCGCGCATGCTGCCGGTGGAGGCAATCCGTGGCTGACGACGTGCTGCGCCTCGAAGGCATCACCAAGACTTACGGCGCCGGCACGCCGGCCGCGACAGAGGTATTGCACGGCATCGACGTGCGTCTGGCGCGCGGCGAGTTCGTCGCCCTGATCGGGCCGTCCGGCTCGGGCAAGATCACGCTGCTGAACATCATCGGCCTGCTCGAGCGCCCCAGCGGCGGCGTGCTGCGCATCGACGGGCGCGACAGCGCCACCCTCGACGACAACGCGCTGACCCGCCTGCGCGGGCGCAGCATCGGCTTCATGATCCAGTACCACTACCTGATTTCGGCATTCACGGCGCTGGAAAACGTGATGATGCCGGAACTGCTGGCGCGCGGCAGCCCGGACCGGGCGATGCGCGAGCATGCGCTGGCGCTGCTCGGCCAGGTCGGGTTGGCGCAGTGGCGCGACCACATGGCCAGCAACCTGTCGGGCGGGCAGCAGCAGCGCGTGGCGATCGCGCGCACACTGGCGCTCGAGCCGCCGCTGGTGCTGGCGGACGAGCCGACCGGCAACCTCGACACGCAGTCGGCCGACAGCGTGTTCGACCTGATGCGCCACGTCAGCGCCGACAGGCGCACGACGTTCCTGTTCGTCACCCACAACACGGCGCTGGCGCAGCGCTGCGACCGGCTCGTCGAACTGGTCGACGGCCGGATTGTGTCTAACGGCTAGTAGCGCGGCGTCGGCGTCGGCGCCACCGACGACGACGGCCCGCCCGACAGCGCCTGCTTCAGCGTCTGCGAATGCGGGTTGCTGTATTTGCCGGCCAGCACATCGGCGACGGCGACGTCCTGGCGGTAGTAGGCGCCGGTCAGTTTCTCGCTGTAGCGAATGTCGCTGACGCCAACCGACACCAGGCTGCCGTACAGGCCCTTGGTGCCGGACCACACGACGACGTCGCCGTCGCCGAGCGAGCCCTGGGCGATCTTCGACCAGTTGACCAAGGTCAGGCCGGCGCCGGCATTGAGCGAGAACTGGTTCTTTTGCATGAACCGGTTGACCGCTTTCTCGTTGTTGAGAACGAGCGCGATGGCGCCCGCCTCGGCGCCGACCTGGGCGCCGGCGCTGATGCCGCCGATGTTATAGAACGCCGGGTCGCTCCATTGGCCATCGGCGCGCTTCATCAGCAGCACGCCGGTGCCGCCGCTGGCGCCGACGCCGAGCGCCGCGCGGCCATGGCGCGGCACCAGGAACACGCCCTTGGCCTGCTGCAGCAACTCGCGCATGCGCGGCTCCTGCAGCATCTTTTGCACCTCGTCGTTCGCTTCGGCGACGTGGCGGATGGCAGCCGACTCCTGGCGCGTGTCGACGGTGGCAGCGGCCGGTGCATCGCCGGCGCGGCGCTCGGTGGTGGCCTGGGCGCCGGCCAGGCCGCTGGCCGCCAGCAGTACCAGCGCGCAGGCTGTCCTCAGCAAGCGCGCATCATCAGTTCTTGTTTCCATGGTTGTCTCCTTGAAGTAAATGACGCAGCGGTCCGGACGGGCTCGGCGCCTCCTTCGAACCGGCGTCGCGGCCCCAGGCACGCACCCGGATCGACAACGCCAGCAGCAGCACGCCGATGACGATTGCACACAGCCCGACCAGCCAGACCAGCGCGCGCGCGCCGGCGCCGAGCGGATACATGAAGACGACGACGCCGAAGAGGACCCTCCCATACTTTGGACCGCGTGCGGTCAAATAAGGTCAGGTCATTTAGCGTGCCGGCCGCCGGCGGCGATCCGAGCATCTCGAAAGCCGAGTTGGCTCGGGCGGTGAGCATTGATACTGCATTTCTAACTCGGCCGACCAAGATTCCGGTGTCCAAGTTGTCTGCTTCGGATAACTAGCCGACGTTGACAGCAAAGAATCGACGCCGGAACCCGGCGGACGAACGGAAGATAAATCGACAATTGCTGTTGCGGTTAGCCGGCCGCCATCCGTTCAAGTGCGCTCGCTGCGTCGAGAAGGCCTCCGAGGATTTTGTCAGCGACCTTTTCCGAAAATCCAACGGGAAGGCTGGCGCGGACCTTGTCCACGACCACAGGCGTGCGGGCAATGAAGTCCTGCAGCAGCGGCTCGGCGCTGTCGCCGTAGCCGACCTTCTTCGCAGTGCTATTGAAGTGTCGCCGCATGATGCTGCGTGCCAGGTAGTGCCGGTTCTTCCCAAGCAGGGACAACGCCAGCTCGATGTCCTGGTCTGCCCACTGGTTCGGCCCAGCGCCAATCACGGGATAGGCTGACATCACGTCATAGATGGGCGTCAGCTTGAAACGGCCCTCGCCGGCGAGCAGTTGGATGCTGAAGTTTTTGGCGTGGCCATCCGGTGCGCGCAACATCCAAAACAGCAGTTGCGAGGCCATGAGCGTGCGCATGTCGGTGGCAGCTCGCTGCGATTGCTGCAAGAGGGTAAACATCTGCTGCAAGCCTGGGCCCCCTTCATTTTCGTATTTCACCAGCGGTGAGCTTCCGGTTGCCTGGCAGAAGTCCTCTTGGACAAGCCGGAATAGTTGCTTGCCGTTGGCCGACAGAGTACGGTCGAAACGCTCGACGACGAGCACCCGTTGCGAGCCGAAAGTCGCAATCTCTGCATTCGCCGTCGGCAGTCCGTACTCCTTGAACAGCCGCAGGCATAACCACTCGTTATCGACCGACGTCGAGAAATCGGCCTTGCGGCCACCGACCATCCCGATCGGCAGCTTGAAGATGTGCGTGGTCGGCGTAGCACCGCGCGGCTTCATCCATTTACCATCCCACCACAAGAAGGCGTCCTTTTCTTGCGCGCCGGCCAGCGAAATCCGGAAGTCGTCGTCAGGGTCCTTTGGGGCGCCGTACCGATCTGGATTAACCACTTCAAGCAAGTGCCGCTCAATGGCGTCCTCGTCTACAGCTATGCCGTCAACCTCGGCAAGTCCTTCCGGTTCCACGCCTTCGGCCAGCAGCTGCAAAGCGCCCACACAGTCCCGGCCAACGGCCGAAAGAAGGTCAACTGCTTCGATCGAACCAGTCTTGAAGCGCGCTGCCACACGTTTGCGGATGATGTCGCTGTCCGGCAGCAGGCCCTCGAAGTAGTGCGAGACACTGGCTCCCTTAAGCGGCTCATTGCGTATATTGAACGGCAGCGACAGCGAGATCGGCCGCCCAAATTTGGATTCGCGCCAGGCGATGTCGTACTGCAGCTCTGAGTCCCCATTGGCGTTGACCGTCCAGCGACCAACGTAATCGCCATTGGCCCAGAGATGCAATGTTTGGCTGTGCGAGCGGCGACCCATGCTTACCACTCCGCCGAGCTGCTTGCCAACGCAGTATCTCGCTCGCCCAGGCGAAGATCGAGCTCGAGTGCCGAGCACCAGCTGAGCAGCTGCTTGACGCTGATTTCGTCGGGATGTTTCTCCAGGTACGAAATGCGATTCTGGCTCAAGCCGACGCGATTCGCTACCGCCGTCTGCGTAAGCTTATGGCGTTTGCGGGTCGATACAAGCAGCTGGCCGAGTTGCGGCGCGGTGAGGAGAAGGTGGGATGTGGGTGCGAAGGACATAACAATGTATCCGTAATACAGATAAAGCCATATTATCTGAATACCGGATAAAGTCAATATAACCTGATAGCAGCTAAAACCTGTATAGCCGAAAATCGGATAGAAGTCAGCCCTGTCACGCAAGGTGCACTGGCCCAGTTGCGCGACTATTTTTTAACGATGGCCGCGCGTGGGCGCCGCAACGACCTGGCGTGGCGCTCAGCCTGGCCGAGGATCCGCAAGATGTTCCCGCTCCACATTTTGGCGAGGTCTGCGTCCGAATAGCCGGCCGCCTTGAGTGCCGCCGTAACGCGCGGCAAGGCCGACACTTCCTCGAGGCCGGCCATGCCGCCGCCGCCGTCGAAGTCGGCGCCGAAGCAGACGTGGTCCACGCCGGCCACTTCGATGGTGTGCAGCAGGCCGGCCATGTACTGGTCGAAGGTGCTTTTCCACATCGGCGACGTCGCGTTCAGCGCATGCCAGCTGGCACTCAGTGCGGACTGCTCCGCCGCGCTCAGGTCCGACACATGCTCCAGCTTGGCGAACAGCGCCTCGCGCTCGGGCGTCATCTGGATGTCGCTGAGGTAGATGGCCGAATAGCACATCGCGCCACCGGCGGCTGCCAGCTTGCGAATACGCGCATCGTCCAGGTTGCGCGGATGGTTGAACTGCGCGCGCGAGACCGTGTGCGACAGCAGCAGCGGCGTCTTCGACAGTTCGATCATCTGCTCGAGCGCCGTATCGGACGCGTGGCTGCCGTCGATCACCATGCCGAGCCGGTTCATTTCTGCGACCCAGTCGCGACCCAGCGGACTGAGGCCGTTCCAGCGCGGCGTGTCGGTCGACGAGTCGGCGAACTGGTTGTTCTTGGTATGCACCGGGCCGGCCAGGCGCACGCCCAGGCGCTGGAATTCGGCCAGCGGCGCGATGCTCTCACCGAAGGGATAGCTGTTCTCGATGCTCTTGAAGGCGATCAGGCGGCCGCCCTTGTCAATCGCTCTCGCGTCGGCCGCGCGGCGCGCCAGGCGCACCCGGCCGCGCGACTGCGCGACCATCGAATCGATCATCGCCGAGCGCTTCAATGCCCATGCGCGCGCGGCGGAGTAGCCCTCAGGCGTGAGCGGACCTTGCGGCGTGAAGATCGAGAAGAAGCCGCCGTCGAGATTGCCGTCGGCCATGCGCGGGATGTCGACCTGCGCGATTTCGGCGGTCGGATCGTGGCGGTCGCCAAAACTCCAGTCCTCGCGAGCGAAGTGGACCGTGGAGTCGATATGGGTGTCGAGCGTCAGCAAGCGCTTGTGCAACGGATCAACCGGCGTCACTGGGCCAGCCGCGGCATGCGCGCCGCCACCGAGCACGGCGAGCAGCGCCACCGCTGTCAGCCGGCGCTTCATTTCACCGCCTTGACCGGGGTGAACGACAGGTCGTGGTAGTCCCAGCTGAAGTCGGCAACCGGCGAGGCCGCCTTCATCGTGACGTTGGCGACATTGCCGTCCTTGTCCAGCGCGAACGTGACATACGCCGGTTCCAGCGACTTGTCGTCGAAGCGGGTGATGTAGGTGTCGTACTGCCAGTGCTCGAGCCGGCCGCCCATGCGCGGCGCGGATTTGAAGTCGATCGTCAGCCCGGCCGGCGTGGCGCCGACTTCGATGTTGCCGTACCACGGGTCGGCATAGGTGCCGGCCATCTGCGCGGCCGGAACGGAAGGGCCGACCTTGGCCGGATTGGCCTGCGCCGCCTTGACCGCCTTCAGCGCCTGGTTGATCTGGTTACTCTTGAAGGCCATGTATTTCGCCGGCCAGTCTTCCTTCGGCAGGCCGAGGTAGTGGTCGAGCAGCTCGTTCATCAGGCCGCGCACGAGCACGCCGTCTTCGCTGTTGATGGTGATGGCGAAGCCGACCTTCTTTTCGGGCAGCAGCACCACTGCGGTCTGGAAGCCGAACACGGCGCCGCCGTGCCAGATGATGCGCGCGGCGCGGTAGTCGGTGACATCCCAGCCCAGGCCATAGGTGGAGAACTGGGCCTGCGACAGTTTCAGGTCGGCCGGCACGACGGCGACCGGCTTGAGCATCGACGGCTTCCACATTTCCGCATGGGCCTGTGCGCTGAACACCTGCTTGCCGGGCGCCAGGCTGCCGGCGCCGAGCTGGACCTGCAGCCACTTGGCCAGGTCGTTGGCGCTGCTGGCTACGCCGCCGGCCGGCGCAGCATTGCGCCCGAGGTCGTCACGCTCGGCGAGCCGTTCCTGGTCGCCGGCCCCGCGAAAGCCGCCATTCATGCGCGCGTGCGGGTAGGCGCGGTCCTCGACGGCGAAGTTGCGCTCGTTGTCGGTCGTCGACAGCGTCATGCCGGCCGGCTGCAGCAAGTGCTTCTGCATGTAGTCTTCCCAGCGCAGGCCGCTGATCGCTTCGATGATCTGGCCGGCCACGACGTAGCCGTAATTGGAGTAGGCAAACGTGCTGCGGAAGGTGCTCTTCGGCTTCAGGTAGCGCATGCGCCGTACCGTTTCGGCGCGCGTCAGGTTGGTGCGCGGAACGAACAGCAGGTCGCCGGCGCCGTAGCCCAGGCCGCTGCGGTGGGTCAGCAAGTCGCGCACCGTCATCTCGCGCGTAACCCACGGGTCGTACATCTGGAAGCTCGGCAAGTGATCGATGACCTTGTCGTCCCAGCCGAGCTTGCCGGCGTCGACCAGGGTGGCCAGCGCCGCCGCCGTCATCGCCTTCGACGTCGAGCCGATCGAAAACAGTGTGTCGGCGTCGACCAGTGCTGGCGCGCCGAGCTGGCGCACGCCATAGCCGCGCGCCAGCGTCGTCTTGCCGTCTTCGACGATGGCGATTGCCAGGCCGGGCACGCCGATCGATTTGCGCAGCGCCTCGACGCGCGCATCGAAGCCGGCCGGCGGCGCGGCGCACGCGGCGGCGGCGGCCAGCGCCAGGGGAAACAACAGCAGCGACAATTTGTTCATATCCACTCCAAAAGGTTCAAGGCGTACAGGCGTCGAGCAGGCGCTCGAATTGCGCACCGGGTCGCATCGGGTCGGCCACCGGCAAGCCGAGCCGCTGCTGCAGCGCGGCCATCTCGGCCTCGGCCGCGGCGGTCGTCAGTGCCGAGCTGTTGAGTGCGACGCCGACGCAACGGATGTCCGGATTGGTGACCCGTCCCAGCGCCACCGTGTGCGCGATCACCGCCTCGATCGACGGCAACGCGCAGTCGGGATAACCGAGCAGGTGCGTGCGGCTCGGATCGTGGCAGACGACGAAGGTATCGGGCTGGCTGCCGTGCAGCAGGCCGAGCGATACGCCGGCATAGGCAGGATGGAACAGCGAACCCTGCCCTTCGATGACGTCGAGGTGATCGGCCGGCGCCGCCGGGCTGAGCAACTCGGCGGCGCCGGCGACGAAGTCGGACACCACCGCGTCGATCGGCATGCCGCTGCCGGCGATCATGATCCCGGTCTGGCCGGTGGCGCGAAAGTCGGCGTCGATGCCGCGCGCGCGCAGCCCCCTGGCAATTGCCAGCGCCGTGTATTTCTTGCCGAGCGCGCAGTCGGTGCCGACGGTGAGCAATCGCCGCCCCGCCCTGCGCTGGCCGCTGGCGATCGGAATGTTCGGCGGCGGCGTGCGGATGTCGATCAGCCGGCGCCCGTGCCGCTCGGCGACGGCGCGCACGTCGGCCACATCGGCGAGCCTGTCGTGCATGCCGGAGATGATGTCGAGCCCTGCCTCGAGCGCCTCGACCAGGCACGGCACCCAGCTGGGCGGAATCAGGCCGCCCGGCGCGGCGACGCCGATCACCATGGCGCCGGCGCCGTGCTCGCGCGCCTGGCGCGCACTCATGCGCGGCAGCCCGGTCGTCACGGTCGCCGCCGGCAGGGCCAGCTCGCCGACACAACGGTCGCCGGCCCAGTCGCGCAGGCCGAAGGCGGTCTTGGCGTAGCCATGCTCGGTCGTGTCGCCCAGGAACAGCAGGTACTGCACCGGCGCGTTGTCGGAAGTCGATCGATGCACCGCTTAGAACTCCTTGGTCATCGACAGGCCGATCGTGCGCGGTGCGACCAGGCCGGTCATCATCGCGCCGTTCGGATACAGCGGCCCGCCGTTGGCGGTGATGCCGGAGGTCGACGTCTTGGCGTCGCTGTTGCCGACGTTCTTGACGTACGCGTCGACCGACCAGCTGCCCATGTCGAGGCCGGCGTGCAGGTCGACCACGCTGTAGGCCGGCAGTTCGCGCTGGCGGCCGTTGGCGGTGCGGAAGGCGTTGTCGAACGCGCCGGACTGCTCGGACAGGTGGCGCACCGAGCCGCCCACGTAGGCAGCGGCGTTGCCGACCGGCCAGCGGTAATCGGCGTTGATGCCGACGCTGATCTTTGGCGAGAACGGCAGTTTGTCGCCGGCGACGCCGCCGACGATCGGGCTGGTGGTGCCGTCGAGGCGGGCATTGCTGTAGGCGCCGTTGGCCGACAGGCGCAGGCCGCGCACCGGCACTGCGGTGACGGTAAATTCGACGCCGTCGCTGGTGGCGCCGACGCCGTTGATGTTGACGCCGAAGTTGTTGACCACGGCGAACAACTGGATGTTCTTCCACTTGATGTGGAAGGCCGCCGCCTCGAAGCCGAACATGCCGTCCGGCGTCGTCATCTTGTAGCCGAGCTCGGAACTGACAACGGTGTCGGCCTCGTAGGTTGCCGGCGTCGAGGCCGGCGCGTTTGGCGGCAGCACGTTCGGGCCGCCCGGACGGTAGCCCTTGGCCACGCGCGCATACACCGCGCTGTTCTGGTCGAGCTTGAACTTCGGCGCCACCGAATACGTCAGCACGCTTTCGGACGAGCTGGCCTTGTTGTTGGTGGCGCCCACCAGCGCGCCGCTGCCGACCTGGTTGGCCTCCTGCTCGTTCTTGCTGTAACGGGCGCCAAGGTCAATCTCGTAGCGCTCGCCAAAATGAACAGTCGCGTTGCCGAAGCCTGCCAGCTCGCGGTACTTCGAGCTCAGGTCGATCAGGGCCAGGTTCGGAATGGTTGTCAGCAACGTCAGCGTGCCTGGCGTGACCGGCACATATGCCTGGTGGATCAGGCCCTTTTCGTTGGTGTAGAAGGCGCCCACCAGCCAGTCGACCGTGCCGGGCGTGTTCGACGCCAGGCGCACTTCCTGGGTGACTTTGTTCAGGTTGGTGTTCTGGCCGAGGTACAGCTCGTTGGTGGCGCCGAACACCGACTTGATCAGCGCGCTGAGGTTGACGGTGGCGTCGTCGCGCAGGCTTTGATCCTGGCGCGCCATGCTGGTCGACGAGGTCAGGTTGGCCGCGCCCAGGTCCCAGCTGGCGGTGGCGTTGTAGACGCGGTAATCGACATTGCGAAATGCCGGCACGAACTGCGACTGGGTCGGCCGGCCGAACTTGGTTTCCAGCGTGGTCGGATCGCTTTCCACCGCGCTTGGGGCGTCGGTCTCGATATTTTGCGCGATGGCCGACAGGCGCAGCGAGAAGGTGCTGCCCGGCTTGATCATCAGCGAGGCGCGGGCGCTGGTATTTTTCGACTTGTTGATGTCGTTCTGCACGTCCGAACCGGCGGTGCCGATCGAGTCGATGTAGCCAGGGGTCTTGTTGAACGAGCCGGAAGCGCGGAACGCCACCGTGTCGCTGATCGGCGCATTGACCATGAGGTTGGCCTTGTGCCCTTTTTCGCCGCCGTCGACCGACGACACGCCGACGCGCGCGCGGACCTGGAACTTGTCCATGCGCGGCTCGTTGGTGACGAACTTGAGCAGGCCGCCGAGCGAGCTGGCGCCGTACAGCGCGCCTTGCGGGCCGCGCAGCACTTCGATGCGCGACATGTCGAAGGTGTCGAAGTCGCCGGCCAGCACCGCGCCGTTGACCAGGCCGCTGCTCGAGCCGAACGGCGTTTCATCGACGTAGACGGCGACGGTGGAGGCGACGCCGTTGGTGTTAATGCCGCGCAGCACAATGCGGCCCGCGCCCTGGGTGCCCTGCACCAGCTGCATGCCCGGCACCAGCTTGAGGTAATCGGCAAACCCGGTGGCCTGCACTTGCTCGAGCTGCGCGCCGGACACGACCGACATCGACTGCGCCACGTCGACCGTCGACTGGGTGCGTTTTTGCGCGGTGACGATGACCTTCTCGATGGTATCGGGGATGACCTCGTCGGCCGCGTAAGCGGACGATATGGCCAGCGCCAGGGCGGTGAGCAGCAACTTGTTCGACATCTTTTGCATGTTTATTGTCTCCTGAATGGTCTTATTGTTTTGGAAAATCGCCATGGTTGCGCCACGTTTTGGCGCGATCAGGCTAGTCGTTGTCCTGATCAGGACATATTAATCCTATTTGGAAACTTGTCAATCGACTTAGACGGCTGCAGCCGCGCGTGATCGATTTGTTCCGTTTGTCCGTTGAGTAGCCACAACATCGCGCCCGCGACGCCCGCCAGCGCGGCCAGCAGCACGAAGAACACGGAGTGCGACATGTGGCTCCACAGGCTGCCGACCAGGCCGGCGCTCAGGTTGCCGCTGAAGGTCATCAGGAACCACACGCCGACGGTGGTCGCGCCCAGGTGCAGCGGCGCCAGCCGCGCCAGCAGACCGAGCCCGGTCGGCAGGATGAACAGTTCGCCGACCGTGTAGACGACCAGGAAGACGGCCAGCCACATCCAGTTCGTCATGCCGCCGCCGGCAATTGCCGCCAGGCCGGCCAGCAGCAGATACGCGCCGGCCACGATCATGGCGCCGAGCGCCATGCGCCGCGCCGGCGGCTGGTCGTGCCCTGCCCTTGCGCGGCGGCTCCAGTACGCCAGCAGTGCCGGGGTCATCAGCATCACGAACAAGGGATTGAGCGACTGGAACCAGGTCACCGGAATGACGAATCCGCCCGCGCGGCGGTCGACGCTGGTGTCGGCCCACAGGGCGACGGTGTTGCCGATCTGCTCGTACGCGGAGCGGAACACGGTCACGGCCAGGCCGATGCCGATCAGCACCAGGATGGTCTGGCGGTCGAAGCCGCGTTTTTCCGCGCCGGCGGCGGTGGTGGAGCGCAGCGGCCTGGGCGGCTCGGCCGGAATGTGGCGCTGCCCGACCAGGTAGATCACGAGGCCGGCCAGCATGCCGATGCCCGCCAGGCCAAAACCGTAGTGCCAGCCGTACAGTTCGCCGATGGTGCCGCAGATCAAGGGCGCGAGGAAGCCGCCGATGTTGACCCCGACGTAGTAGACGTTGAAGGCCCAGCCGCGGCGCGGGTCGTCGCGGCGATACAGGTCGCCGACCTGGCTTGGCAGCGTCGGCAGGAACAGGCCGTTGCCGAGCGCAATGGTGGCCAGCGCCAGGTAGAACATCGGCTCGAACGCCATCATGAAGTGGCCGGCGGCCATGACGCTGGCGCCGATGATGATCGCGCGCCGCTTGCCAAGGTAGCGGTCGGCAATCATGCCGCCGAGGATAGGGGTGAAATAGGCGCAGGCGGTGTAGATGCCGTAGATGAAGGACGCGTTGCCCTGCGCCAGCATCAGCTGCTTGGTCATGTAGTAGATCAGCATCGCGCGCATGCCGTAGTACGAGAACTGCTCCCACATGTTGGTCAGGAACAGGATCGTCAGGCCGCGCGGATGGCCGAACCAGCCGCGCTCGGCGCTGGTGGTGCCGGCGCCGGTCATGCCGCCGCCATCGCCATGCCGGTGCCCCACACGGCGGGACCGGACCAGACGTTGCCGTCGACGTAGTCGACCGACGGCGTATGGTCGTTGGCGAGGAAGGTCGGGCCGTCCAGGTCGACGATGTCGCATTGCTGGCCGAGCACGAAACCGGGCCCCATCGCCAGGCTCGAGCCGCCCATGTTGCCGACCATGACGGCGAGGCCGAGGCGGCGCGCTTCGGCCGCCATCAGCAAGCCTTCGGTCAGCCCGCCGCACTTGTCGAGCTTGATATTGACGACGTCGAAGCGGCCCACCGCACCGGCCACATCGGCCAGGGTCAGCAGGCTTTCGTCGCCGGCAATCGGAATGGCCGAGCGGTAGCCTTCCAGCGCCGCCTCGTCGCCGCGCTTGAGCGGCTGCTCGAGCAAGGCGACGTTCTGCGCGGTGAGGCCGGCTATCAGCACATCGAGTTCGCCGCTGGCAAAGCCCTGGTTGCCGTCGACGCCGAGCCAGACATCGGTGCGCGCCGCGCGGATCGCGCGCACGCGGGCCAGGTCGAGCGCGAGGTCGCCGGTCAGCTTGATCTTGATGGCGCGCGCCTGCGCGCAGCGGCGCGCCGCCTCGGCCATGACGTCCGGTTCGTCGGCGCCCAGGGTGAAGGTGGTGCGCAAGGGCTTGGGCGGGCGCTGGCCGGCCAGTTGCCACACCGGTACGCCGGCGCGCGCCGCTTCCAGGTCCCACAGCGCGCAATCGACCGCGTTGCGGGCGCCGCCGGCCGGCATCAGAACGCGCAGATCTTCGCGGCCGATTCCAGCCTCGATGGAGGCGCGCGCGGTGTCCAGCGCGGCGAGCATGTGCGGCACGTCGTCGCCCAGGTAGTAGACGCCGCCGGCTTCGCCACGCCCCTGGAACTGGCCGTCGCCGATCGTCACGACCAGCGTGTCGAAATGCTCGAACAGGTAGCCGGAAATGCGGAACGGCTTGGCCAGGCGCAGCTTGGCGTTGGCCACCTCGACAGTGAAGCGTCCCATCAGTAGTTCACCTGCATGGCGAGCAGGCCGAAGCGCGCCGCGGCGTAAAACACCACGATGCTCGACGCCAGCAGCAGCACGCTCCAGATCTTGCGGGCGACGCTGCGCTTTTCGCTCCAGGTCCATTTCATGTTCCAGACGGCGGCCAGGATGGCGGCGGAGAACACGACGATGCCGGCGATCTGCAACAGCCACAGCAGCGGATCGAACATGCTGGTCGCGTTCTTCAGGTCGCCCAACATCAGGGTGACCGCAGTGATCCAGCCGCCCAGCACCAGCAAGGTGAGGCCGGCGCCGATCTGCGACGCCCGATAGGCGCGCTTCGCTTCGCCGTTGAGCGGCATCGCCACCTTGTACTTGCGGCGGGCGAACCAGCCGAACGGCATCGTCAGGAAGGTCAGCGACAGCACGACGAGGCCGCCGATCAGGGCCGGCTTGAGCCAGGCTCCTGAAATGCCGGCTGGAACGCGGTCGAACATCATGAACGGCGACATGAAATCCATGCTCCAGCGCACCGGCTTGCCGTCGACGACCTGGGCGGCGAGGCGGTCGTGGCCGGCCTTGTCGCGCCAGACGAACGGGGCGATCTCCATCCACTCGCGTGGCCGGCCATTCGCGCCCACGAGGGCCGGCACCACGAGCTCGCCGTTGGCGTTGGCCGCGACCTGGGTCTGGCCGAGCAGGCCGAGTGCGGCGAAGAAGCTCGAATCGGAACGGCGGCTGTTGTACCAGTTGCCGCTCATCAAGCGCACGCGCTCGGCGGAGGCCTTGGCGTCGGCCAGCGCGCTTGGCGTACTCGCTTCAGGGAAATAGCGGTCGGAGAAATCCTGGAACATGCGCATGCGCAGCGTATTCGCCGCGCCTGCCTTGCCGCCACTGTTGAAGGAGACATAAAAACCGGCGCCTTCCTTCATGAACAAGTGCAGCGAGGTGTGGAAAGCGACCGTGTCGCCGAGGTGGCCGATCACCTTGCGGCCGTTGATGTTAGTTTCGAAGAAGCCGAGTTCCATCCGGTTCAGCGGGCCGACCACCGACCTCGGGTTGACCGAACTGAGCGGCGTGTCGAACATGGCGTTGGCGGTTGCCTCCGACATGATGCGCTTGCCATCGAGTTCGCCCAGCTGCAAGTTGGCGATCATGTAGCGGCCCATGTCGTTGCCGGTCGACGACATCGAGCCGGCCGGCGCCGGGCCGACGATCTCGAAGCCGCCATCGGGCTTGCCGGCCTTGTAGCCGACCGACATGTGCGGCGCCATCGCCGCGGGCAGCGGCTGGCGGAACGTCGTGTTCTTCATGCCGAGCGGGATGAACACGTGGCGCTCGACGTAGTCATCGAATTTTTCGCCGGAGACGCGCTCGACGATGTAGCCGGCCAGCGCGGTGGCGTAGTTCGAGTAGGCCGGGGTCGTGCCGGCGTCGTAGATGCGGTTCGGCACCCATGCCTTCAGCGAGTCGCCCAGCGACTGCAGCTTGCTGGCGTCGTAGAAGATGATGTTCTTTGCCTGTTCCTCGAAGCCTGCCGTGTGCGTCATGATCTGGCGCAAAGTGACGGGCACGCCGTTACGGGCAGGAATCTTGAAGTCGAGGTAGGTGTTGATGTCGGTGTCGAGGTCGAGCTTTTTCTGCTCGACTTGCTGCATCACCGCGGTCCAGGTCACCAGCTTGGACACCGAGCCTGGGCGGAACAGCGTGCGGTCCGGATCGACCGGCTTGTTGTTGGCGATGTCGGCGTATCCGAAGCCGCGCGAAGTGACGATCTTGCCATCCTTGACGACCGTGACGACGGCGCCGGGGATGTCGGTCGACTGCAGGGCGAAGGGCATGTAGCCGTCGAGCCAGGCGTCGAGGTCGGCCTTGTTGAGCGCCTGTCCGGCCCCGGTAACATGCGCGGCGGCGGCGGCGGCGGGCGCCGCCGTGGCTGGCGCCGCAGCGGCCGCAAGACTTGCGGCGGGTGCGGCCGCGAAGCCGACGTTGCCGGCCAGGCAGAAGGCGCCCACCATCAGTATGGTGCTTATTTTCATTTCTTCCCTCGTCTCTAAGGTGTATTTGCTAGAATGCTCAATGCAAATTCAGAGTATTTTTCTCCAGTCCGGATACTATTGTCCTAATCAGAGAATTTGTCAACAAATAGGAAAATTGATTTTATGGCTACCGATGCCCCCACGCTGGGCGCTTTAATCCGCAGCCTGCGCAGCCGGCATGGCTGGACGCTGAAAGAGATGAGCGAAAAAAGCGGTATCCCTGTCTCGACGCTGTCGAAGGTCGAGCATGACCGCCTGACGCTGACCTACGACAAGCTGTACCAGCTGAGCCGTCGCCTGGGCATGCGCATGTCAGAGCTGTTTGCCGAATTGAGCGATGAAGGCAGCGCCCCCGTCACGGCGCGCCGCAGCCTCGGCCACCGCCAGCAGGCGGTCCATTTCGAAACGCCGAATTATGACTACCAGTTCCTGTGCGCCGAGTTGCGCCGCAAGCGGATGATTCCGGTCATTGCGCGGATTCGCGCGACCACGTTCAAGCAGTTCGGCGAGCTGGTGCATCACTCGGGCGAAGAGTTCACGTATGTGCTGAAGGGGCGCGTTGTCATGCACACCGAGTTCTACGATCCGGTCGTGCTTAATGAAGGCGAGTCGATCTATTTCGATTCGAGCATGGGACACGCTTACCTGACGGCGGAGGGATGCGAGGAAGCGGAAGTGCTGACGTTGATGTCCAGTGCGGACGAAGAGCAGATGGAGTCGCTGATCTCGCTGCACGCCGAGCATATCGGCAGCACGCCGGCGCCGGCTGAAGCCGGGACGGTGGAAGCGAAAGCGCCGGCGCGCAAGCGCGCGAAGTAGATTATTTCCGGGTCAGGTCTTGGCGCGCCGCGCGGCCTGCACGGCCGGCGTATCGCCCAGCGGCAGCAGCGCTACCCCGCGCGCCAGCGTGCGCACCAGGATCGCTTCGCCGAAGCGCAAGCCGCGTCCGCGCAACTGCGGCAGCGAGCGCACCCTCGGAAAACCCGAACACGGCGGTCGCCTGCACCCAGTCCAGCAGGCGCGGATCGTTCGCGTGGTAGGCCACTCCTTCTGGCGTGCTGCCCTCGACGTGGCCGTGCATGCGCACCACGCGCTCGATGAGCTTTTCGGCCGCCGAGCGGCGTCCGTACACAGTCATCATCGCGGCAAATCCGGTTCGCCGCAACCGCAATCCCGGATCGCGTTCGACGTTCCTGTGGTCCCGGACGCCCGAGCGCACCGACGGTTCGGCCAGTGCGAGCAGCACCGCGGCGACGCCGCCGATGAACAGCGCGACCGGGTTGGCGAAGATGCGCCAGGAGACGCCGCCTGGTAGCGCCAGCGACGGCTCGCCGGCCGGCTGGCTGAAGTCGAATGCCATGCCGGGCGGTGGGCGCATCAGTTCTTGTATCGCAGCGAGCATCAGCTTCGGGTCAATTCACGCTGGCGACGACCACGTCATGCGAATTTCGAGAAGTCCGGCTTGCGCTTTTCGAAGAACGCGGTGAACGCTTCCTTCGCTTCGGGCGCCTGCAGCATGGCGCTGAACAGGTCGATCTCGGCGACCAGCGCGGCTTCGATCTGCTCCGCGCGCGGACGCTTCATCAGCGCCTTGGTAGCGCGGATCGAGGCGGCCGGCAGCGCCACCAGCTTGGCGGCCTGGCGCGTGGCGAACGGGATCAGTTCATCGAGCGGCAGCACTTTCGACACCATCCCCATCTGGAACGCTTCCTGCGCCATGAACGCTTCGCCGAGCAGCAGCTTTTCGGCCGCGCGCGGGTAGCCGGCGATCGCCGGGAACAGCAGGCTGGAAGCAAATTCAGGGCACAGGCCGAGCTGCACGAACGGCATGCTCAGCTTGGCGTTGTCGGCCACGTAGACCAGGTCGCAGTGCATCAGCAGCGTGGTGCCGATGCCAATCGCGGCGCCCGACACGGCGGCGATCACCGGCTTGGTGCTGCCCGACAGCGCACGCATGAACTGGTACACGGGGCGCGACGCGTCGGGCTTGCCGCCGGCGGGTGCGTTCTTCAGGAAGTCTTCCAGATCGTTACCGGCGGTGAAAATCTCCGGCTTGCCGGTGATCAGGATCGCGCGCACGGCGGCATCGTGCTCGCCGTCGATCAGGGCGTCGGCCATGGTCTGGTACATCGCGCCGGTGATCGCGTTCTTGCGCTCCGGGCGGTTGAATTCGATCGTCAGGATGCCGTCGGTCTTGCTGGTTAGGATGTCCATTGCCTGCCTTGTGAGTGTTGAAAGAAGCCTGGTTGTGTGGCAGGAACCGTTGCGCCGATTTGCCGCAGCCTTACATGCGCTCGAAGATGCCGGCGGCGCCCATGCCGGTACCGACGCACATCGTCACCATGCCGTACTTGAGGTTATTGCGGCGCAGCGCGTGCACCACGGTGGCGGCGCGGATTGCACCGGTGGCGCCGAGCGGGTGGCCGAGCGCGATCGCGCCGCCCATCGGGTTGACCTTGGACGGATCGAGACCGAGGTCACCGATGACCGCCAGCGCCTGCGCGGCGAACGCTTCGTTCAGCTCGATCCAGTCCAGCTGGTCCTGGGTGATGCCGGCAGCAAGGCAAGCGGCAGGAATCGCCAGCTTCGGGCCGATGCCCATGATCTCGGGCGGCACGCCCTTGACCGCGAAGGACGAGAACTTCGCCAGCGGGGTCAGGTTGTGCTCGCGCAGGATTTTTTCGCTGACGACCAGCAGCGCGCCGGCGCCGTCGGACATCTGCGAGCTGTTGGCGGCGGTGACCGAGCCCTTGGCCGCAAACACCGGCTTGAGTTTGCCGAGCGACTCCATGGTCGAATCGGCGCGCGCGCCTTCATCGGTGTCGACGGTGCGGGTGGCAACGTCAATCTGGCCGCTGGCCAGGTTCGGCGTGCGCGTGATGATCTCGACCGCGGTGGTCTCGTCCTTGAAATAGCCGGCCTGCTGGGCGGCGATGGCGCGGCGGTGCGACTCGACCGAGAACGCATCCTGCTGCTCGCGCGAGACCTTCCACTGCTTGGCCACGTTCTCCGCGGTCAGGCCCATGCCGTATGCCATGCCGACGTTTTCGTCGGTGAACATGTTCATGTTCATCGATGGGTGGTGACCCATCATCGGCACCATCGACATCGACTCGACGCCGCCGGCGATCATGACGTCAGCCTGGCCGACGCGGATGCGGTCGGCCGCCATCGCCAGCGCCGTGATGCCGGACGCGCAGTAGCGGTTGACGGTGACGCCGCCGACGGTCTTCGGCAGGCCGGCCAGCAGCACCGACATGCGGGCGATGTTGAAGCCCTGCTCGGCTTCCGGGAACGAGCAGCCGATGATGGCGTCGTCGATCAGCGCCGGGTCGAGCCCCGGCGCCTGCGCCAGCGCCGACTGGATCACGCGCACCAGCAGGTCGTCCGGACGGGTGGTGCGGAACATGCCGCGCGGCGCCTTGCCGATCGGGGTGCGGGTGGCGGAGACGATGTATGCGTCTTGAAGTTGTTTGCTCATTTTATTCTCTCAATCAAATGCGTCAGTTGCGGACCGGCTTACCGGTTTGCATCATGCCCATGATTCGTTCCTGGGATTTCGGATTGTTCAGCAGTTCGAGGAACGCCTTGCACTCCATGTCGAGGAACCACTGTTCGCTGACCTGGCTGCCCTGGTCGACGTCGCCGCCGGTCACGATCTCGGCGATCATGTCGCCCAGCTTGTAGTCGTGCGCGGAGATGAAGCCGCCATCACGCATGTTGACCAGCTGCGCGCGGATCGTCGCCCAGCCATAGCGGCCGGTGACGGCGACGAGCTTTTGCAGCGGCGGGCGGTAGCCGGCGTCGAACATCGCGCGCGCTTCGATTTTCGCCACGTGCAGCAGCTCGTAGGCGTTGAAGACGATGACGTCGTCTTCCTTGAGGTAGCCCATCGCCTTCGCTTCAAGCGCCGATTTCGACACGTTGGCCATGGCTGCGTTGGTGAAGCCGGTCTTCAGGAAGTGCAGGATGTCGCTGCCCTTCGCTTCGCCCGCAGCGCGCGCCGCCGCTTCCTTCAGGCCGCCGCCGGCGGGAATGAGGCCGACGCCAACTTCGACCAGGCCGATGTACGACTCGATCGAGGCGACGCGCCTGGACGCGTGCAGCGCCATTTCGCAGCCGCCGCCAAGCGCCAGGCCCGCGACCGCGGCCACCACCGGCACGCTCGAATACTTCATCGCCATGAAGGTGTTCTGCAGCAGCTTGATGCCAGGCTCCATCGCCTTGGCGCCGCCCTGCATGAACAGCGGCAGCGCAGCCTGCAGGTCGGCGCCGGCGGAGAAGGCGCCGCCTTCGGCCGCGTCGGCGTTCCAGATGACCAGGCCCTTGAAGTTCTTTTCGGCTTCAGCCTGCGCCATTTTCAGGCCGTTGATGACGCCTTCGCCGATGACGTGCATCTTGGTCTTGAGCGAGATGACCAGCACCTCGTCGTCCATGTGCCAGATGCGCACCGACTCGTCTTCGTGGAAGGTGGTGCCGGCGGTCTTGCCGTCGATAGCGCCACTGCCCACTACCGGGGCGCGGAACGGCTGGCGCTTGTACACGGCCAGTTCGGATTGCGGCACGAAGGCGTTCTTCGATGCGGAATACGAACCTTCAGGCGTATGCACCCCGCCTTTCTCAAGCACGACGCCGCTGGTGACCCACTCCGGCAGCGGCGTGTTGGTCAGCGCCTTGCCTTGGGCGATGTCTTCGCCGATCCAGGTGGCGATCTGCTGCCAGCCGGCCGCCTGCCACGTTTCGAACGGGCCGACGTTCCAGCCGAAGCCCCAGCGCATCGCGAAGTCGATATCGCGCGCGTTGTCGGCGATCGAACCGAGATGCACGGCGATGTAGTGGAAGGCGTCGCGGAAGATCGCCCACAGGAACTGCGCCTGCGGGTTGGTCGATTCGCGCAGCGCCTTGAATTTCTTGACCGGGTCCTTTTCCTTCAGGATGCGGGCGACGATGTCGGCAGCCTTGCCGCCGCCGGCGACGTATTCGCCGGTGGCGAAATCAAGGCGCAAGATATCCTTGCCGACCTTCTTGTAGAAGCCCGCGCCAGTCTTCGATCCCAGCGCGCCGCCGGCGACCAGCTTGGCCAGCACGTCAGGCGTTTTGTACAGCGCGAAGAACGGATCGTCGGACAGCGTGTCCTGCATCGTCTTGATCACATGGCCCATCGTGTCCAGGCCCACCACGTCGGCGGTACGGAAGGTGCCCGACTTGGCGCGGCCAAGCTTGGCGCCGGTCAGGTCGTCGACGACGTCGACCGACAAGCCGAATTTTTCGGCTTCGTGGATGGTGGCCAGCATGCCGAAGATACCGACGCGGTTGGCGATGAAGTTTGGCGTGTCCTTGGCGCGCACGACGCCTTTGCCGAGCGTCGTCGTCAGGAAGCCTTCGAGCTGATCGACGATGGCCGGGCTGGTCGACGCGGTCGGGATGATCTCGACCAGGTGCATGTAGCGCGGCGGGTTGAAGAAGTGGACGCCGCAGAAGCGCGCCTTCAGTTCGGCATCGAAGCCGTCGGCCAGCGTGGTGATCGACAGGCCCGAGGTGTTGGAAGCGAAGATGGCGTTCGGTGCGATGTGCGGCGCGACCTTCTTGTACAGGTCGTGCTTCCAATCCATGCGCTCGGCGATCGCTTCGATGATCAGGTCGCAGCCGGCCAGCAGCTCGAGGTTGTCGTCGTAGTTGGCGACCTGGATCAGCGATGCGTCGTCCTTGTTGCCAAGCGGCGCAGGGCTGAGCTTTTTCAGGTTCTCGATCGCGCGCAGCACGACGCCGTTCTTGCTACCTTCCTTTGCCGGCAGGTCGAACAGCACCACCGGCACTTTCGCGTTGATGCAGTGCGCGGCGATCTGCGCGCCCATCACACCGGCGCCGAGTACGGCGACTTTCTTGACGATGAAATTGGTCATGTTGGGTCTCTCTCTTTGCTTAGAACAAATCGGCGTCGAGCGCCAGCAGGTTGGCCGAGCCGGAACGAGCCTGGCGGATCAGCATCGCGGTTTCCGGGTACAGGCGCGCAAAGTAGAAGCGCGCCGTGGCCAGCTTGGCCTTGTAGAAGGTGTCGCCCGAGTCTTCCTTGGCCAGCGCGATCTTCGCCATCTGGGCGAAGAAGTACGAGTAGACCATGTGGCCGACCACGCGCAGGTAAGGCACCGCGGCGGCGCCGACTTCGTCCGGGTTCTGGAACGCCTTCATGCCGATTTCCATGGTCAGCTTGGTGACCTTGTCGCCCAGGTCGCCCAGCGGCGTGACGAATTCCGACATCGCTTCGTCGGTGCCGTTCTCTTCGACGAACGCCTTGATCTTCTCGCCGAACTTGCGCAGCTTGGCGCCGTTGTCCATCAGGATCTTGCGGCCCAGGAGGTCGAGCGACTGGATCGTGTTGGTGCCTTCGTAGATCATGTTGATGCGGGCGTCGCGCACGTACTGCTCCATGCCCCATTCGGCGATGTAGCCGTGGCCGCCGTAGACCTGCATCGCTTCGGAGGTGGCGATCCAGGCGTTGTCGGTGATGAAGGCCTTGATCACTGGCGTCAGCAGCGCCACTTCGTCGGCGGCGTCCTTGCGTACTTGTTCGTCCGGGTGGTGCAGTTCGCGGTCGATCTGCAGCGCGACGTACGACGAGAAGGCGCGCGCGCCTTCGGCGTAGGCTTTGGCGGTGAGCAGCATGCGGCGCACGTCCGGGTGCACGATGATCGGGTCGGCCGCTTTTTCCGGCGCCTTCACGCCCGACAGGCTGCGCATCTGGATGCGGTCCTTTGCGTACACCAGCGCGTTCTGGTACGCCACTTCGGTCAGGCCGAGCGACTGCATGCCAACGCCGAGGCGGGCCGCGTTCATGAACACGAACATGGCGTTGAGGCCCTTGTTCGGCTCACCGATGATCCAGCCGCGCGCGCCGTCGAGGTTCATCTGGCAGGTCGAGTTACCGTGAATGCCCATCTTTTCTTCGATGGCGCCGCAGGTGATCGGATTGCGCTCGCCGACGCTGCCGTCGGCGTTCGGCAGGAACTTCGGTACCAGGAACAGCGAGATGCCTTTCGAGCCTTCCGGCGCGTCCGGCACGCGGGCCAGCACCAGGTGGATGATGTTGTCGGCCATGTCGTGCTCGCCGGCGGAGATGAAGATCTTCGAGCCGGTGATCAGCCACGAGCCGTCGGCCTGCGGCAGCGCCTTCGAGCGCAGCATGCCAAGGTCGGTGCCGCAGTGCGCTTCGGTCAGGCACATGGTGCCGGTCCATTCGCCCGACACCAGCTTCGGCAGGTAGGCCGCCTTCATCTCAGCGGTGCCGTGTTCCTTCAGGCACTCGTAGGCGCCGTGCGACAGGCCCGGGTACATCGACCAGGCCTGGTTGGACGAATTGAGCATTTCGTAGAACGAGTTATTGAGCACGATCGGCAGGCCCTGGCCGCCGTATTCCGGGTCGCACGCCAGCGCTGCCCAGCCGCCGTCGACGTACTGCTTGTAGGCGTCCTTGAAGCCCTTCGGCGTGGTGACAGATTTGGTGGCGGCGTCGTAATGGCAGCCTTCGCGGTCGCCCGAGTGGTTCAGCGGGAACAGCACCGACTGGGTAAATTTGGCCCCCTCTTCCAGCACCTGGTTGATGATGTCGGCGTCGACGTCTTCAAACTTCGGCATCGCCTTCAACTCTTCGGAGACGTTGAGGAATTCATGCAGCAAAAATTGCATGTCCCGGATTGGCGCGACGTATTGACCCATGGTGGTTCTCCTGACGAGGTATTAGTGTTTTGATTCGGTGGCGTGGCGGGCGAATGCCCGGGTCAGCCGACTTGATTCTTTTGCGGATTCTGGTGATGCTCGATCAGGCGGTCAAACGCGACATGGGCCCGGTCGATGCTGCCTCGCATGCGCAGAAAGCGCGCGTCGTGATGCAAGGCGAGGATCATGCCGTACATCTCGTAGACCAGCTGGTCGGCGTCGGTGTCGCTCTTGAGGTCACCGACCCCGATTGCCTGCTGTACACAGCGCAGCAGCGCCCCCTGCCACGCTTGCACCATCGACACGAGTTCTTCGCGGATCGGGCCGGCGCGGTCGTCGTACTCCACGGCGCCGCTGATATAGATGCAGCCGGAGGCAATTTCAACACTGACGCGCTTGACCCAGCGCGCGTACATCGATTTCAGGCGCGCGATGCCGCGCGGTTCTTGCACGCTCGGGAAAAATACTTCCTGCTCGAAACGCTGATGGTACAGCTTGAGCACTTCGAGCTGCAGGTCTTCGCGCGAACCGAAGTGCGCGAACACGCCTGACTTGCTCATGTTCATCTTGTCAGCGAGCAGGCCGATGGTCAGGCCCTCGAGGCCATCCCGGCTGGCCAGGTCGAGCGCCACGTCGAGGATCGCCGCCCGGGTCAGTTCGCCCTTGCGCATGAATTTGACTGAAGTGTTGATAGGTGTATCCAATGTAGTTGACGGCAGTTCGCCCGCGGCGAAATAAATCCGAACGCTCGTACTATTATCCAGCAGAGGGCAAATGTCAAACAGGAACTTAGAGTTTGGGGTCTATTTGGCCAGACCCCAGAGCCGACCCCGGATTCAAACCTTACTCGCTGGCCTTCGACAGGGCGCGGCGGTCGTGCTTGGTCGGGCGACCCTTGATGGTAGTGCCGGGCTCGCGGTACAGCTTGCGCCCTTCGGCCTCGTTGGCGCGCCTGGTGACGCTGTCCTCGGTCTCGGCGTACAGCAGGCGCGCCACGGGTGCCGCGCCGCGCTTGTCGGAAATGCCGAGCACCGTCACTTCCCAGCTCTCGGCGCCATTGTCGATCGACAACACGTCGTCGAGCTTGACGGCGCGCGCCGGCTTGATGCGTTCGCCACCAAGGCGCACTTTGCCGTTGTCGACGGCGTCGGTCGCCAGCGAGCGGGTCTTGAAGAAGCGCGCCGCCCACAGCCATTTGTCGATTCGTACGTTATCCATCGTGGTGTCAGTCAGGCATAGCCAATGGTGAAAATACGCATGGTAACGCGATACAGGAAATACGCCGTTTCGTAGCCGAAGCGCTTGAGGCGGCCGACGTGCTTGAAATGGTCGCGGTGGATCTCGACGCCGTCGGCGATCCCGCGTTCGATGTGCTGACGCATGCTGCGCGCGAAGGCGGCATCCTTGACGACGACGTTCGCTTCCTGGTTGAGGAACAGCGACAGGCCGTCGCAATTGCTCGAGCCCACAGTCGACCAGTCGTCGTCGACCACCGCCACCTTGGCGTGCAGCTGGGTCTTGCGGTACTCGACGACCTTGATGCCGCAATCGAGCAGTTTTGGATAGAACGAGTGGGCGACCATGTCCTGCAGCTTGAATTCGCCGACGCCGATCAGCAGCGTGACCTGCACGCCGCGCTTGGCCGCCTGCGCCAACGCCTCGCGGAACTTGCGCCCGGGTGCAAAATACGGGTTTGCCAGCAGCACGCTGGTGCGCGCGCGGCCCAGCGCCAGCAGGTAGGCGCGCTGGATCGTGCGGCGGTTGCGCCAGTTGTCGCGCACCACGAAGCCGGCCTGCATCGGCCCATCGCCGCCGGTGCGCGGCGCCGCCTTCAGTTCGCGCAGCAAGTCGATCCGCTTGATCAGGCCGAGATGGCCCACGCGCGCCCACTGGGCCTGCGCCTCGCGGTGAATCTGCGCGACCAGGGGCCCTTCGACCTGCACCGCGAAGTCCCAGCGCGGCGCCGGCAGTTTTTTGCCCGGATCGTAGTCGCACATCCAGTCGTCGTTGACGTTGATGCCGCCGACGAAGGCGACGGCGCGGTCGACGACGGCGATCTTGCGGTGGGTGCGGGTGACGCCGCGCTTGAACCAGGGATTGAAGACGCGATAGCGCACGCCGGCGGCGGCAAAGGCGACGCCCAGGCGCGCGGCCTGCTGATGGCCGGTGCCGAACCAGTCGGTGACCACGCGCACCCGCACGCCGCGCTGGGCGGCACGCATCAGCGCCGTCTCGACTTCGATGCCGGTGTCGTCACGGGCGAAGATGTAGGTCTCGAAGTGGATTTCCTGCTGCGCCGCGTCGATCGCCGCGATCAGGGCCGGGAAGAAGGCGGTGCCGCTTTCGAGCAGGGTGACGTTGTTGTTGCCGATATAGTTGACCGAGCGCATAGGCGGATCGCAGGCGCGCGTCAGGCCAGCTTGAGGCTGGCAACGATGGGCGCGTGATCGGACAGTTTGGCCCATAACGTGCCGTGCAGGACCTGGGCGCTGTCGACCTTGAAGCCGCGCACGTAAATGCGGTCGAGGCGGAACCACGGCAAGGCGGCCGGAAAGGTGCGGGCCGGGCGCACCGGCTGGACGCCGCCGACCAGGTTGCGGACCTTGCTGCCGATGCCGGTGCCGGAACCGAGCTCGTCGAACACTTCGACCACGCCAAGCTTGTCGCGCAGCTTGGCGCTGAGCGTGTTGCGCCAGTCGTTGAAGTCGCCGGCGATGATGACCGGCTCGCCATCGGGCGCCGACGCCATCACCGCGTCGATCAGCGCCTGGGTCTGGCGGCCGCGGCCCGATTCGAACAGGCCGAGGTGGACCACGTAGCAATGCACATTCACGTCGGCCGTTTTGAGCACGCAGTGCAGGATGCCGCGCTGCTCATAGGCGTGGTCGGAGACGTCGTGATTGCGCGTGTCGGCAATCGGAAAGCGGCTCAGCAGGGCGTTGCCGTGGTGGCCGTGGTCGTACACCGCGTTCATGCCGTAGGCCGAATGGTGCGACTCGCCGGCGAAAAACTCGTGCTGGGCCGCTTCCGGCCAGTGGCGGTGGCCGCGGCTTTCCTCGCCGAACTTGGCGAAGTGCTTCTCGTGCTTGCCCTGCACTTCCTGCAGGAACACGACGTCCGCTTCGAACAGGCCGATCGCCTTCTTCAGCGCGAGCACGCGCGGGTTGCTGCCAAAGGACGAGACGCCCTTGTGGATGTTATAGGTGGCTACGCGGATCTTCATGGGAACATTCTAACCGGTCGGGCGATGTTTTTTTTACAAGCAACGTCTATCGTGCGCGGCCGTCGGTCCCATTGGCGACGGCCGGTAAGTCAACATACTACTCTTCCACTGCAAAGCGGTACTCCCCGTCCGGCAACATCAGCTTCGGCGCGGGCTTGCCGGCTTCGACGAGCACGACGTCGGCGGGCACCGCATCGGCCGGTTCGCCGGCGCGGTAGGCCAGCACGGCGCGCCGGCCGGACACCGGCAGCAATTCGGGCGGGAGCGCGCGTGGCCGCCGGCCGGCCAGCGTCGCCAGCCACTCGGGCCGGCCGTTCTGGTCGTGGAAGGCGTAGCGCGGGAACACCACCTGCATGTCGACCCTGCCCTTCTGGTCGAGCAGGACGGCGTAGCTGCCGTCCTTCGCCTTCAGCACGAAGGGCGCGGTGGCGGTCGTCCTGGCCAGCGCGCGCGCATACAAGGGGTTGTCGTCGGCCGGGTCGGGATGGGCGTAAAAGCGGTTCTGGTCGACGTGCAGCATGTCGAGCCCCGTCATGCGGCGCAGGTGCTCGCCCATCATCACCAGGTCGGTGCCCGACGGGAGTGTCGCGCTGCCCTTGTCGAGGTGCCCGTAGCCGACGTGGATCAGCACTTTGGCATTTTTGTCGTTGGCGAAGATGCGCTCGACCAGATTGCTGGCCTGGAGGGTTTCGCGCGCGACGATGCGCTGCTCGGGTGTCAGGGCGGCATCGGAGCCGAGCGACTCGTAGGCAACCAGCTGCCAGCCGTCGGCAATCGCTTCGGCGATCCAGCCGCCGAACACCGGATCGCGCGTGTAATAGCCGCCTTTCTGGCGCGCGTAGCCTTCGGAAAAAGCCTTCGGGTGCAGGGCGTCGAACGTTTCGCAGGCCAGGTAGGTGCAGCCGATCTTTCGCAATTCGCGCGCCAGGCGCTGCGAGAAGGCCCGATGCATCGGCACGTTGTGGCCCTCGTTGATCAGCACCACGCGGCGGGTGCGGGCCTGCTCGACGATCGCCTGCAGCGCGTCTTCGACACTGGCCTCGTCGACAATGGTCGCCTCGGCGGGATTGGCGACGGGACGGGTGGAGCGGGTGCGATCCTTGGCGTCGTAGGCGGCGATCGCACCGGCGGTGTCGCCGGCGAAAGCGCGCTCCATTCCCAGCGTTTCCAGCGCCGGGATGAACGGGCGCAGGGCGGCGTTTTTTTCCGGGCTGCGCGTGGTGTCCCAGGCACTGGCCGGCAGCGCGGCGATGCGCGCTTCGGCATCCTTCAGGCGGCTGATATAGGTCTCGGAGCGCTGCGCTGCCGCCGGCTGTGACGCTACTGCCAGCACCACCGCCGCGGCGCTGAACAAGAATCTGCGTGAATGCATGATGCCTCCTGGAATGAACTCGGGGAAGCTTAGGGCAATATTACAAATTAGGCAATGCGAGAATAATGCTAGCGATCGACGTGGTGCGGCAGCTGCAGGATCGCTTCGGCGTTCGACGACGAGAAGCAGCGGTCCGCGGCGTCGATGTAGGGCAGCCAGATGTGGTGCAGGTGCTCGCGCGGACTGAGGGTAATGGCGACGTCGCGCGGCACGCAGACGCTGAAGACATGTTCGGTATTGTGGGTGACGCCGGGGGCGTAGCGGTGGCGCCAGACCGGGTAGATTTCGTAGATGTTCGACAGGTGCCAGTCGCGCAGCACGATGCCGGCGCCGTCGGCGACGATGCCGGTTTCCTCGAACAGCTCGCGCGTGGCGGTGTCGATCAAGGGTTCGTCGGGTGCGTCGAGCGAGCCGGTGACCGATTGCCAGAATCCGGGCCGGTCGGCGCGCTCGATGAGCAGCACCTCCATGGCGGGAGTGTGGATGACGACCAGGACGGATTCGGGGATTTTGTGGGGCACGTTGGAACGGCGGCTAGATTTTCACGGGTTAGCGAGGGCTGGGGTCAGGTCTGACATTCGACCATTTAAAAATCCAAATGTCCGAATATCAGACCTGACCCCAACCGATCGTTGTCTGCGGCCTTCAAAAAAAAGCCAGGCTGATTCTCGCACAGTGTGCGAAAAAAAGCCCGGCCGCCGATTTTCCTACCAGTCGATGTTAAGCGACTTTCGGCTCCGCGTTGCGCAGGCGGATGTGCAGCTCTTTGAGCTGCTTCTCGTCGACTTCGGACGGCGCGTTGGTCAGCAGGCACTGGGCGCGCTGGGTTTTCGGGAACGCGATGACGTCGCGGATCGAGTCCGAGCCGGTCATCATCGTCACGATCCGGTCGAGGCCGAACGCCAGGCCGCCGTGCGGAGGCGCGCCGTACTGCAGCGCGTCGAGCAGGAAGCCGAACTTGAGCTGGGCTTCTTCGGCGTCGATCTTCAGCGCGCGGAACACCTTGCTCTGGACTTCTTCGCGGTGGATACGGATCGAACCGCCGCCCAGTTCCCAGCCGTTCAGCACCATGTCGTAGGCCTTCGAGATGCAGGCGCCCGGATCGGTTTCCAGCATGTCTTCGTGGCCGTCTTTCGGCGCCGTGAACGGGTGGTGCGTGGCGTTCCAGCGGCCCGACTCCTCGTCATGCTCGAACATCGGGAAGTCGATCACCCACAATGGCTTCCAGACGTCGTCGAACAGGCCGGCGTTCTTGCCGAAGTCCGAGTGGCCGATCTTCACGCGCAGCGCGCCGATGGCGTCGTTGACGACCTTGGCCTTGTCGGCGCCGAAGAAAATCAGGTCGCCGTCCTGCGCGCCGGTCTGGGCGATGATCTTGGCGAGCGCTTCGTCGTGCAGGTTCTTGACGATCGGCGACTGCAGGCCGTCACGGCCCTTGGCTGCCTCGTTGACCTTGATGTAGGCCAGGCCCTTGGCGCCGTAGATGCCGACGAACTGGGTGTACGCATCGATTTCGGAACGTGGCATGTTGCCGCCCTGCGGCACGCGCAGGCCGACCACGCGGCCACCGACCGAATTGGCGACGCCGGCGAAGACCTTGAAGTCGACGTCCTTCATCACTTCGGTCAGGTCGGTAAATTCCATCTTCACGCGCATGTCCGGCTTGTCGGAGCCGTACAGGCCCATCGCAGTGTAATAGTCCATCACCGGGAACGGGTTCGGCAGGTCGATGTCGAGCGTGTTCTTGAAGACGACGCGGATCATGTCCTCGAACAGGTCGCGGATCTCCTGCTCGGTCAGGAACGACGTCTCGCAGTCGATCTGGGTGAATTCAGGCTGGCGATCGGCGCGCAGGTCTTCGTCGCGGAAGCACTTGGTGATCTGGTAGTAGCGGTCGAAGTTAGCCACCATCAGCAGCTGCTTGAACAGCTGCGGCGACTGCGGCAGCGCGAAGAACTTGCCGGCGTTGACGCGCGACGGCACCAGGTAGTCGCGCGCGCCTTCGGGTGTGGACTTGGTCAGCATCGGCGTTTCGATGTCGATGAAGCCGAGCGCGTCGAGGTACTTGCGCACTTCCATCGTCACCTTGTAACGCAGGCGCAGGTTGTTCTGCATCTGCGGGCGGCGCAGGTCGAGCACGCGGTGGGTCAGGCGGGTGGTCTCGGACAGGTTGTCGTCATCCAGCTGGAACGGCACCGCGACGGAGGCGTTGAGCACTTCGACGTTCGTTGCGGTGATCTCGATCTTGCCCGACTTGAGGTTGCTGTTGACGGTGCCTTCGAGGCGGTTGGTGACCACGCCGGTGATGCGCAGGCAGTACTCGTTGCGGACCGCTTCGGACGCCTTGAAGACGTCGGCGTTATCCGGATGGCAGACGATCTGCACCAGGCCTTCGCGGTCGCGCAGGTCGATGAAGATGACGCCGCCGTGGTCGCGGCGGCGATGCACCCAGCCGCACAGGCTGACGGATTGGCCCAGCAATTCTTCAGTGACAAGGCCGCAATAGTGAGTACGCATGGTGGACATGTTATTTTCGATCCAGGTTGGTTGATTCAGTGGGCGCCGATGCGGGCGCCGATGGTGTTGTCGGCAAATATTCGGGGGCGACGACGCCCATCGAGACGATGTACTTGAGGGCGGCGTCGACCGTCATGTCGAGTTCGATGACCTGGCTGCGCTCCATCATCAGGAAAAAGCCCGACGTCGGGTTCGGCGTGGTCGGCACGTAGATGCTGACGAAGTCGCCCACCAGGTGGTTCTTGACGTCGCCGCCGGGCGTGCCGGTCAGAAAGCCGATGGTCCAGGAATTGGCGTGCGGATACGGCAGCAGCACGGCCTTGCGAAACGCGTTGCCGGACGACGAGAACAGCGTGTCGGACACTTGCTTGACGCTGCCGTACAGCGAGCTGACGACAGGAATCCGGTGCAGCAGGCGTTCCCACAGCCTGACGACGTAGTTGCCGACCAGGTTGTTGGTCAGCACGCCGGTCAGGAACACGATGGCGATCGTCAGGATGGTGCCAAGGCCGGGAATGTCGAAGCCGACCAAGGTGTGCGGCTGCCAGCGCTCGGGCACGATCAACAGCGACTGGTCCATTGTGCTGATCACCAGGTTCAGGACCCAGGCCGTGATGGCGAACGGGACCAGAATCAGCAATCCGGTAATGAAATATTTACGCATTGAGCTCTCGGGTTAATGTCGGCAGGAACCGGCGGCGCCGGCGTCCTTGCCGCTTCAGGTGGTGCTGCCGCCGGATGGCTTGGCGGGGGCCGCAGCCGGGGTGGCGGCCGGAGCCGCCGCGGCTGGCGCGGACGCCGCCGGCGCCGCAGCGCTGCCATCGGCGGGCGCGCTGGCAACGCCGGTGGACGGCTTGGCGCCTCCGCGGAAATCGGTGGCGTACCAGCCGGTTCCCTTGAGCTGGAAGCCGGCGGCGGTCAGTTGCTTCTTAAAACTTGGCTTGCCGCACGACAGGCAGACTGTCAGAACGGGGTCGGACATCTTCTGCAACACATCCTTGGCAAAACCGCATTCATCGCAGCGGTAGGCGTAAATCGGCATCGAGGGCTCCGCAAAAATCGTCAAAACCCTGAATTATAAAGCTTTTAAGCCTCCGCATTGCCCGTAAATAGAGAAAGGCGGCCGACCGCGGGCCGGCGCGTCCGGCCGGTCTTGTCGGCCAGTGTTGTTTTTAGCGCGACAAATCGGAAATTACCTTGCCTAGGGCCAACAATAATGATTAAATAGCATCTATCAACGCATGCCGTTGAAGGTAGGCGATTCGATGGCCACCTCAAGAAACAGAAACCTGCGCGTTCATTCGCCGCACGGCATACAAGAAGATGCAATTTAAGGAGCCCGCGCAAGCGGGCTTTTTTTCGCGCTGCGCTTTCTGACAGTCGAACGGTGCGGGAACTTTGCGTATATTGGGCTTAGGCAATGCCAATCTATTAACGGGATCAACCATGTTCAAGCTATCGCCTTGTCTTACCGCGCTGCTGCTCAGCCTTGGCGCGAATGCCGCCACCAACCTGGCGCCGGCGTGCGTGACCAAACAGGGCAAAGTGGACGAGAAAGGGTTCGTCGCCATCGGCGGCATCGAGCAGTGGATTACCGTCACGGGCGACAGTTGCGCCAATCCCGTCATCCTGGTCATTCATGGCGGGCCCGGCAATCCACTCAGTCCATTTGCCGACCAGCTGTTCGGCCCGTGAAGCAAGGATTTTACGGTGGTGCAATGGGACCAGCGCGGCGCCGGCATGACGTACGGGCGCAGCACGCCGTCGGCCGATTCGAGGCTCAGCATCGAGCAGATGCGCGACGACGGCGTTGAGGTTGCGCGCTACCTTGCAGCGCGGTTCGGCAAGCAGAAAGTCATCCTGTGGGGCAGCTCGTGGGGTTCGATCCTGGGGGTGCACATGGCCAAGGCGCATCCGGAACTGTTTCATGCCTACCTGGGCACGGCGCAACTGGTGAACGAGCGGGAGAACGGTGCTGCCAGCTACGCCAAACTGATGGGGCTGGCGCGCGCGGCGGACGACAAGGCGTCGCTGGCGGTGCTCGAAGGCGTCGGCGCGCCGCCGTGGACCGACCCGCGTTCCTTCGGCAAGGTGCGCCGGGTCAGCCGCATCTACGAGGCGAAGGTGTCGACGCCCGCGCCGGCAGGCTGGTGGACGATGGCGGCCGAATACACCACGCCGAAAGCGCAGGCCGACTACGAGGCCGGCGAGGATTATTCGTTCATCAATTTCGTCGGCATGAAGGGTGACGGGATGCTGTCGCAGCTGGACTTGCCGAAGCTGGGAACCGACTTTGCGATACCGATGTTCTTTGTCGAGGGCGCACATGACCTGGTGGCGCCGCCCGAGCTGGCGCAACGTTACTACGAGAGCATCAAGGCGCCACAAAAGGGGCTGGTGTTGCTCGAGCGCGTAGGCCACGATCCGAATCAGGACATGATGGACGCGCAGTACAAGTTGCTCAAGGAACGCATCCTGCCGCTAAGCCAGTAAAAAGCCGGGGTCAGGTCTGACATTCGGACATTTCAAAAACGAAATGTCCGAATGTCAGACCTGACCCCGGCGTTGCCAGACCATCCAGCGTTCCTTGCCGGCGAAGACGGCGATGGAATCCGTCACTTCGGCGTCGTCGATGCATTCGAAGGCAGGCAGCAGCAGCGCGTCGAGCGCGGCGCGTTCGATGCCGAACGGCGGGCCTTTCGGCGCGTCGTCGAAAAAGAAGAAGCCGGCCAGGCGCGTGCCAGGGGCCAGCAGCTCGGCCCAGCGCGCCGCCGCGCGCGGCCACATGGCGCGCGGCAAGGCGCACAGGAAGGCGCGCTCGTAGACCAGCTCGAGCGGCGTGGCCGGCTCGTAGGCGAAGAAATCGGCCTCGACCACGCGATCGGCCCACCGGCCCAGCCCGGCTTGCGCCGTCGCCACCGCCGCCGGCGAAAAGTCGATCGCCGTCGCATCCCACCCGTGCTCGGCCAGGTAGGCCAGCTCGTAGGCGGCGCCGCAGCCCGGAATCAAGGTGGCCAGCGCCCTGCCCTCGCCGGCGACGAAGTCGCACAGCGCCTGCGGCACGCCGCCGCGGTCCCACGGCGTGAAGCCGCGCTCGAAGCGCTCGTCCCAGAAGGCCGGCGTGTTCGGGTCGCGGCTGGCAAAGTCGGCCATGTCAGACCACCGGCTGGAAATGCAGGTACAGCTGGATGGCCGCCAGGCCGATCCCCAGCGCGGCCGCAAAGTACACGACGAAGCCGAGCATGCGGTTGGTGCGGCGCTGCTCGAGCACGAGCAACTTGAGCAGCTCGGTGTCGCCGCGGTTCGACCGCGAGTTTTCCAGTGCTCGGTGCACCAGGCGCGGCAGCTGCGGGATGATGTGGGCGTAGCGCGGCGCCTCGTCCTTCATGCGGTCCCACATGCCGCGCACGCCGACCTGGTCGCCCATCCAGCGCTCCAGGTACGGCTTGGCGGTCTTCCACAAGTCGAGGTTCGGGTCGAGCTGGCGCCCCAGGCCTTCGATGTTGAGCAGCGTCTTTTGCAGCAGCACCAGCTGCGGCTGCACTTCGACGTTGAAGCGGCGCGACGTCTGGAACAGGCGCAGCAGGATCTGGCCGAACGAGATGTCCTTTAACGGCCGGTCGAAGATCGGCTCGCAGCACGCGCGCACGGCCGATTCGAGCTCGTCGACGCGGGTGTCGGCCGGCGCCCAGCCCGATTCGATGTGCGCTTCGGCCACGCGCTTGTAGTCGCGGCGGAAGAAGGCGAGGAAGTTTTGCGACAGGTAATCCTTGTCGAAATCGTTGAGCGTGCCGACGATGCCGAAGTCGAGCGCGATGTAGCGGCCGAACGTGGCCGGCGCCACCGACACGAGGATGTTCCCGGGGTGCATGTCGGCGTGGAAGAAACCGTCGCGGAACACCTGGGTGAAGAAGATCTCGACGCCGTCGCTGGAGAGTTTTTTCAGGTCGATGCCCTCGGCGGCGAGGCGCTCGATCTGCGAGACTGGAATGCCGTGCATGCGCTCCATCACGATGACGCTGCTGGAACAGTAGTCCCAGTACATTTCCGGCACCATCAGCAAGGTCGAGTTGGCGAAATTGCGGCGCAGCTGGCTGGCGTTGGCCGCCTCGCGCATCAGGTCGAGCTCGTCGTGCAGGTACTTGTCGAATTCGCCGACCACTTCGCGCGGCTTGAGGCGCTTGCCCTCGGCCCACAGGCGCTCGATCCAGCCGGCGGCAATGTGCATCAGGGCGACGTCTTCGTCGATCGACTTCTTCATGCCGGGACGCAGCACCTTGACGGCAACTTCCTTGCCGTTTTTCAGCACCGCGAAATGGACCTGGGCGATCGAGGCGGACGCCACCGGATCGCGCTCGAAGCTGGCGAACAGCTGGTCGGGGTGGGCGCCGAGCGAGCGGGTGATCTGGGCGATTGCGAGGTCCGAATCGAACGGCGGCACGCGGTCCTGCAGCATGGCGAGGTCGTCGGCCATGTCGGGCGGCATCAGGTCGCGCCGGGTCGACAGCACCTGGCCGAACTTGACGAAGATCGGGCCGAGCTCTTCGAGCGCCAGGCGCAGGCGCACGCCGCGCGGGGCGGAAATGTCGCGCCAGAAAATGACGGTGTCGATCAGCTTGGCGGTACGCGGCACTTTGAGGCCGGAGATGGCAATTTCGTCGAGGCCGTACTTGGTGGCGACCCGAAGGATCTTCAGCAGGCGCAGGAATTTCAATATCATTAAATATCCAGGTTTTGTTGCCCGCTGTTGCGGGTCGTCGTTGTGTCGAGCAGGGCGCTGCGCGGCGCCAGCTTCTGTTCCAGTTTGGCCAGCCGCTTGGCGGCGCGCTCGACGTCGTCGCGCAGGCGCGTGATGTCGGCGGCGTGTTCTTCCAGCATCGCCGGGCGCACCAGCACCGGCTGCTCTTCGGCGAAGTATTCGGCCAGGTTTTCGGTCAGCTTGCGGTGCGTCGACAGCGCGGCGGCGAACAGGCCGCGGGCGCCGCCGACGATGCGCGTGGCGGCGATCGACCCGGTGAAACGTTCCAGGTCGTGCTCGGCTTCCCAGCGCAAACCCTTGCTCAGTTGCGAGATGCTGTTGGCAAACTCGGCGTCGCCTTCGATCTTGACGTAGGAGAAGGCGCGGTCGCGGTTCTGGGCGATCAGCGGCAGGTCGGCCAGCTTCATGCGGATCGTCACGTTGGGCGCCTGGTCGGCGCCGGCCGCCGCCAGCATGCCGTCGCGCGTGACGAGCATGCGCACGGCCAGGCTGCCGGCGTCGATCAGCGCCACCTTGCCGGCGTGCAGGGCGAGCGCATCCCTGGCCCAGGCTTCCTGCGCCAGCAGATGGTTGATCGCCGCGACGGCGGGCGCAGCTAAGCTGCGGGGAAATATCGATGGACGCGCAGGTGACATGGATGGCCGCTTTACAAAAGAAAACCGCCCGGGATGAGGCGGGCGGTCTTGATCTTACCAGTTTGCCGACGGGAATCCCGGCACCTTAGACACTTTGCCGAAAAAATTACGCCAACTGCTGGATCCCCGCCAGCACCCAGCCGGTGCTGCCGTTGACCGGCTTCGACATGTTCCATACCTCGGCCAGCGGCTCCGGCTGGGCGTCCGGCGCCGACTTGATCTGGCCGGTGAACTTGACGCTGGCGACGTATTCGTCGCTGATCGTCTCGATGCCGAGCAGTTCGGCGTCGATCTTGACGACGTCGGTGAAGTCGGCGCTGGGGCCGCGTTCCTGGATCTGCATCTTCAGTTCGGCAAACACTTCCGGCGTGGTGAACTCGCGCAGGTCGTTGACGTCGGCCTTGTCCCAGGCCGCCTGCATGCGGATGAACGACAGCTTGGCCTGGCGCAGGAACGCATCGGCGTCGAAGTCGGACGGCACGCCCCACTGCGCCGCCGGCGCCGGCTGGCCGTAACCGCCGGCTGCCGGCTGCTGGGCCGGCTGGTACGGCGCCTTTTGCAGCAGGCCAGAACCGATTTCCGGCGTGTTGCCGGCCGCCGAAGACTGGAAGCTCGAGGTCGTCGGCGCTGCCGTCTTGCGGCGGAACATGCGATAGATGAAGTACACGGCGCCGGCCAGCAGGGCGATCATCAAGATCGAGCTGATGGCGCTGGCCAGGCCTGCGCCCAGGCCGAGATGCGAGAACAGGGCGCCAAGGCCGAGGCCGAGCAAGGCGCCGCCGAGGATGCCTTTCCATGGCATCGATGGCTTCGGCACGGCGGCCGGCGCGCCCGCGGCGGCCGGAGCCGGCGCCTGGCGCTGGGCCTGGGTCGGCGCAGGGGCGGCCTGCTGGCGCGTCACGTTCTGCGACTGGCGTCCGATCGAGCGTCCGCCGCCGAGCGGCTTGGCAGCCACTTCGGCAACCATCGCCATGGCGGTCACGGCGATCATCATGCTGGCTAAGAATTTTTTCATCGTCATCATCCTAAAATTTGATCCCGGTGTGGAGAGCGGCCACGCCTGCCGTCAGGTTGTAATAGTCGACCCGTTCCAGTCCTGCGTCCTGCATCATCGTCTTCAGCGTTTCCTGGTCCGGATGCATGCGGATCGATTCGGCCAGGTAACGGTAGCTGTCCGCGTCGCCGGCAATCTTCTGGCCCAGCCACGGCAGTACCGAGAACGAATACACATCGTACGGCTTTTGCAGCGCCGTTGCCACTTTGGAGAACTCCAGCACCAGCAACTTGCCGCCCGGCTTGAGCACACGGCGCATTTCCGCCAGCGCCAGGTCCTTGTGGGTCATGTTGCGCAGGCCGAAGGCAACGCTGACGCGGTCAAAGTAATTGTCGGGGAACGGCAATTTTTCCGCATCACACAGTAATGTTGGGGTGACTAGACCGTTATTCAATAGGCGGTCGCGGCCGACGCGCAGCATCGACTCGTTGATGTCGGTGAGCCAGACTTCGCCGCCGGGGCCGGCCTGTTTGGCGAATGCCTTGGACAAATCGCCCGTGCCGCCGGCGATGTCGAGCACCTTGAAGCCGGGGCGCACGCCGGCCTTGGCGATGGTAAACGTCTTCCAGACGCGGTGCAGGCCGGCCGACATGAGGTCGTTCATCACGTCGTACTTCGACGCCACCGAGTGGAAAACCTTGGCGACTTCGTGGACTTTGTCGTCCTCGGAGACGGTCTTGTAGCCGAAATGAGTGGTATTGGTCATTGTATGCAGCCTGATAAGTTGGCTCCATTATACCTTTACCGAAAAAGCGCTCCGGGTGCTGATGCGAAGCGAATTAACGCGACTGTTTCGTGCGGAAGGCGGCCAGGTGGCCAAGCGGAGGCCAACGCTCCGATGCGACGCCGGCTCGGCTCGCAGCGGCCCTGGCCTCCGGGCAGTGATGTATTTAGCTGGACTGTCGCGGGCGATTTCCGCCGGATTGACCTGTCGATCCGCAGTTCCATTCGTCCGCTTGAGTTACTTCAAGCCGCATTGGCCCGCGGCGGCGAAAGATGGAGCGATGCCCGCTCACCGACACGTGGCGGATTTCGACGGTATTGCCTGGAGAACTGGAGCGCGCCATGCTGAAGCGAACGCAATATTTCTGGCCGCTTCTTGCGGCGGTATTTGCCGTGCTGCTGCTCGGGCACGTTGCCTGGAGCTCCGCCTCCTCGCGACCGGCACTACCGGACAAGAACGGCAAGTCGATCATGCATACGGACCTGCACCTTGCCAGGCACGCGCTTAACGCCCTGCAAAATGGCAGAGAAACCTTTCGCTACGATACCTTCGGTGACGAAGCTTTCTGGGGCGACACCATCAAGCTGCATCAAGCGATCCAGGGAGCGCGCTTCGGCGGTGTCGGCCCGGGCGTCAGCCCGAACGCAGCCTTGGCGGTCGGACTGAAAGTCGACGCCGACGCCCTGCCGCCGGCGCTTCGCGACGATTTGAAAAACGGCCGGGTCGATCTGAACGACCCGGCCAACACCCTGGCGCTGCTGAGGGCGAATGCGGTGGTGGGCGTGACGGGCATATTTTCCGGAGCGAGGTTGCGTTCGATCGGCATCCAGTGCGCCCTGTGCCACTCCACCGTCGACAACTCTGTGGCGCGCGGAATCGGCCGGCGGCTCGACGGCTGGGCCAACCGTGATTTGAACATCGGTGCGATCATCAATCTGGCGCCGGACCTGAGCGCTTTCGCCAGGGTGCTGGGCACCAACGAAGCCACGGTGCGCACGGTGCTCGCCGCTTGGGGACCCGGCAAATTCGACGCCGAACTGATATTGGATGGCAAGGGATTTCGGCCGGATGGAAAAACGGCAGCGACGCTGATCCCGCCGGCATTCGGTTTGGCAGGCGTCAACCTGCACACGTGGACGGGCTGGGGTTCGGTCAGCCACTGGAACGCGTTCGTCGCCAACCTCGAAATGCATGGACAGGGAACGTTTTATGATCCGCGCCTGAACGACGCGGCGCAGTTCCCCGTCGCCGCCCGCAATGGGTTTGGCAACGTCCGCAACAGCCCCGACCTGATCAGCGCCAAACTACCCGACCTGCATTTCTATCAACTGGCAATTCCCGCGCCGAAGGCGCCGGACGGCAGCTTCGACCAGACGGCGGCGTTGCGCGGCAAGCAACTGTTCGACAACAAGGCGAAGTGCGCGTCCTGCCATGTGCCGCCGACGTTCACCGAGCCGGGCTGGAACATGCATACTGCGCAGGAAATCGGCATCGACGATTTCCAGGCCAACCGCGCCCCCGACAAGCGATATCGGACGGCGCCGTTGAAAGGACTGTGGACGCATACCACGGGCGGCTTTTATCACGACGGGCGCTTTACGACGCTACGCGATGTCGTCAACCATTACGACGCTCATCTCGACTTGAACCTTACTGAGCAAGAGAGGGTCGACCTTGTCGAATACCTCAAGTCGTTGTAGTGCAGTAATTAGGTCAGTGGCTGTGGCCGCAGCTCGGCGCCCTGGTCGGCGCGCCCGGGATTGACGCGCCCGGTTGGCGGCCGGCGTCGGCCGGGAAGCCGGCATCGGCCAGGCGCTGCAGGTAATCCTGCCACAGCGCCGCCTGCTCGCTGCCGAGCTTGTACAGGTAGTCGAACGTGTACAGCCCGGTGTCGTGGCCATCGGAAAACGTTGGCTTGACGGCGTAGTTGCCGACCGGCTCTAGCGCCTTGATGTTGACGTCGCGCTTGCCAAGCTGCAGCACTTCCTGGCCGACACCGTGCCCGCGCACCTCGGCCGACGGCGAATACACACGCAGGTATTCGAACGGCAGCGAGAACGACACGCCGTCGTCGAACGTCATGTCGAGCACGCGGGACTTCTGGCGTACCGCCAGTTCGGTCGGGATCTTGGTCATTTATTCACTCATCCGGCGGACGATCTCCGCATTTAATTTAGGCAACAGGGCGCGCCGCGCCGCCAGCACGGGCTCGTCCGTCGTGCGCAGCACAGCCTCGCTCCACACAGGATTCGGGAAATGCGCATCGCCGGCGTAGCGGGGAATCACGTGCCAGTGCAAATGGGGCGTCATGTTGCCAAGGCTGGCCAGGTTGATCTTGTCCGGCACCATCACGCTGCGCATTGCCTGCTCGACGTTGCAGACGGCGTCCATCAATGCCATCCGGTCATCCGGCGCCAGGTCGCTCATTTCCTTGACGTGATCGTTCCACACCACCCGGCAGAAACCCGGATAGGCGGCATCGTCGACCGGAATCACCGACAGCTGGTCGGTGCGAAAGATTGGCTCAACTTTCAGGTCGCACAGGTCGCATTGGTGTGCCGCATCAGTCATACCAGTACCCTTTCGATGCCGCCATTGTTGGCGCGCGCCACGTATTCTGGCAGCCAGTTCTCGCCCAGCAAGTGCTTGGCGATCTCGATGACGATGTAGTCGGCCGTGGTGCCGGAGTCGTCGTTGTAGCGCGACAGGCCCTGCAGGCACGACGGGCAGCTGGTGAGGATCTTGACCTCGCCGGTAAAGCCGTCGGCGCGCAGCTTGTCGGCACCCGTCTCCATCTCTTCTTGCTTGCGGAAGCGCACTTGCGTGGCGATGTCGGGGCGCGAAATGCCGAAGGTGCCGGACTCGCCGCAGCAGCGGTCGTTCTTTTCGATCTTGACGTTGTCGACGGTCGATACCAGCGCGTTGATGGTCTTGCCCGAATCCTGCAGCTTCATCGGGTTGTGGCACGGCTCGTGGTACATGTAGCGGGTGCCGTTGACGCCCTCGAGCTTGACGCCCTTCTCCAGCAGGTATTCGTGGATGTCCATGATGCGGCAGCCAGGGAAGATCTTGTCGAACTCGTAGGTGGCGAGCTGGTCGTAGCAGGTGCCGCACGACACCAGCACCGTCTTGATGTCGAGATAATTGAGCGTATTGGCCATGCGGTGGAACAGCACGCGGTTGTCCGTCATCATCTTGTCGGCCTTGTCGTACTGGCCGGCGCCGCGCTGCGGATAGCCGCAGCACAGGTAGCCGGGCGGCAGCACGGTCTGCACGCCGACTTCCCACAGCATCGCCTGGGTCGCCAGGCCCACTTGCGAGAACAGGCGCTCAGAGCCGCAGCCAGGGAAATAGAACACCGCCTCTGTATCGGCGTTGGTCAGCTTCGGGTTGCGGATGATCGGGATCACCTTGTCGTCCTCGATGTCGAGCAGCGCGCGCGCCGTCTTCTTCGGCAGGTTGCCCGGCATCTTCTTGTTGATGAAGTGGATCACCTGCTCGCGCACCGGTGGCTTGCCGGTGGTCGGCGGCGGCGCCTTGGCCTGCTTCTTGGCAAACTTCTTCAGCAAGGTGTTGCCCAGCCGCTGGGCCTTGAAGCCGACCCCGACCATCGCCGCGCGGGTGGCGTTGATCGTCGTCGGATCGGTGGCGTTGAGGAAGAACATCGCCGCCGCGTTGGCCGGCTTGAAGCTCTTCTTGTCCATCTTGCGCAGCAGGTTGCGCATGTTCATCGAGACGTCGCCGAAGTCGATGTTGACCGGGCACGGCGTGACGCACTTGTGGCACACGGTGCAATGGTCGGCGACGTCCTCGAACTCTTCCCAGTGCTTGATCGACACGCCGCGGCGGGTCTGCTCTTCGTACAGGAAGGCTTCGATCAGCGCCGACGTGGCGAGGATCTTGTCGCGCGGCGAGTACAGCAGGTTGGCGCGCGGCACGTGGGTCGTGCACACCGGCTTGCATTTGCCGCAGCGCAGGCAATCCTTGATGCTGTTGGCGATCTCGCCGATATCGCTTTGCTGCATGATCAGCGATTCGTGGCCCATCAGGCCGAACGACGGCGTGTACGCGTTGCGCAAGTCGGCGCCGACACCGTCGAGGTTGAGCAGCTTGCCCTTGTTGAAGCGCCCTTCCGGATCGATGCGCAACTTGTAGTCACGAAATTCGCTGATCTCGTCTTCGGTCAGGAACTCGAGCTTGGTAATGCCGATGCCGTGTTCGCCGGAAATGACGCCGTCGAGCGAGCGCGCCAGCTTCATGATGCGCCCGACCGCCTGGTGCGCGTCCTGCAGCATGGCGTAGTCGTCCGAATTGACCGGCAGGTTGGTGTGCACGTTGCCGTCGCCGGCGTGCATGTGCAGCGCGACGAACACGCGCGAACGCAGCACTTTTGCGTGGATCGCGGTCAGTTCGTCAAGAATGAGCTTGAACGCGGCGCCGTTGAAGATCTGGCGCATCTGCGCGCGGATTTCGTGCTTCCACGAGATGCGCACGGTGCGGTCCTGCACCACGTCGAAGACGGTGGCGTCGGGCTGCTCGGCCAGGCGCGCCTCGAAGGCGGTGTCGAGATACTGCAGGCCGAGCCGGTAGAGCTGGTCGCGCGATTCGGCCAGCGGGCGGTCGAGGCCGGCCAGCACCCAGCGCCAGCGCGCCTCCGATTCGGCCAGCACGGCGTCGGCCTGCGGCACGCGGTCGCCCAGCATTTCGGCGGCGCCGATCGACTCGCCGCTGGCGTCGTCGCTTTTACCCACAGGTAAATTTCCAGCCGCGAAAAAGCTGCGCAGTTGTTCGACCAGCTGCAACTTGTTCTTGATCGACAGCTCGATGTTGATGCGCTCGATGCCGTCGGTATATTCGCCCATCCGGTTCAGCGGAATGACGACGTCTTCGTTGATCTTGAAGGCGTTGGTGTGCTTGGCGATGGCGGCAGTGCGGGCGCGATCGAGCCAGAACTTCTTGCGCGCCTCGGCGCTGACGGCCACGAAGCCTTCGCCGACGCGGGTGTTGGCGATGCGCACCACTTCGGACGCAGCTTGCGCCACGGCGTTCTCGTCGTCGCCGACGATGTCGCCGAACAGCGCCATCTTCGGCAGCACGGCGCGCTTCGACTTGGTGGCGTAGCCGACCGCGCGCAGGTAGCGCTCGTCGAGGTGTTCGAGGCCGGCCAGGCGCACGGTGGCGAACTGGGCGCCGCCGTTGGCCGGCAGACCGTCGAGGTAATCCTTGATTTCGACGATCGATGGAATGGCGTCGCGCGCCTGGCCGAAAAATTCGAGGCAGACGGTGCGGGCAAACTTCGGCATCTTGTGCAGGATCCAGCGCGCCGACGTGATGAGGCCGTCGCAGCCTTCCTTCTGGATGCCGGGCAGGCCGGACAGGAACTTGTCGGTGACGTCCTTGCCGAGGCCTTCCTTGCGGAACTTGCGCCCCTCGATGGTCAGCGTTTCGGTCTTGAACGGCGCGTCCTTCGATTCGCCGCGCACGTTCGGGTGCGTCCACTCGAGCTTGAAGGTGGCCACCGGCGCGTCGTGAATCTTCGACAGGTTGTGGTCCATGCGCGTCACTTCGAGCCAGTCGCCGTTCGGGTCGACCATCTTCCACGACGCCAGGTTGTCGAGCGCGGTGCCCCACAGCACCGCCTTCTTGCCGCCGGCATTCATGGCGATGTTGCCGCCGATGCAGGACGCTTCGGCCGAGGTCGGGTCGACGGCGAACACGAAGCCGGCCTTGTCGGCGGCGTCCGAGACGCGCTTGGTGACCACGCCGGCGCCCGAATAGATGGTCGCATATTCGCGATCGACGCCAGGCAGCGTGGTCATCTCGACCTGTCCGAGGTCGATCAGTTTTTCGGTGTTGATGACGGCCGACATCGGCGTAAGCGGAATGGCGCCGCCGGTATAGCCGGTGCCGCCGCCGCGCGGGATGATGGTCAGCCCGAGTTCGATGCAGCCCTTGACCAGGCCCGCCATCTCGTCTTCGGTGTCGGGCGTGAGGACGACGAACGGGTATTCGACGCGCCAGTCGGTGGCGTCGGTCACGTGCGAGACGCGCTTGATGCCGTCGAAGCGGATGTTGTGCTTGTCGGTGTAGCGGCCCAGCACCTTGAAAGTGCGCTTGCGCAGGTCGTAGGTGTCGCGGAACTCCAGGCCGAAATCGTCGACCGCCTTGCGGGCCGCGGCCAGCAGCAGTTCGACGTTGGCGCTGCGCGTACGCGCCACGTCCGGATCGGTATCGTCGGCGCCGTCGATGGCCAGGCGGCGCTTGTCGACCTCGGCAAGCCGATGGTGCAGCGCGTCGATCAGTTCCTGGCGCCGCTTCGGGTTGTCGAGCATGTCGTCTTGCAGGTAGGGATTGCGCCGCACCACCCAGATGTCGCCCAGCACTTCGTACAGCATGCGCGCCGAGCGGCCGGTCTGGCGCGAACCGCGCAGGCTGTCGAGCAGCTGCCACGACGATTCGCCGAGCAGGCGAATGACGATTTCACGGTCCGAAAACGACGTGTAGTTGTACGGAATTTCGCGCAAACGCGTGGCGGCGGGACCGTTCGGCGTTTCGGACAGCAATGCCTGGAGATGTGCGGGAGCGTTCATGTATGCGTAGCCTATCTTGGCTGGACCCTGAGAAAGTCCATTCTAGCGTATTGCGCTGCACAACGCAGGAGAGCGCCGGCAAAGCAAAGGACATCCAGAACAGTCGAGACCGTTTAAAATTTCGAAAGTTGCCAGTTGAGTCAACGGTTGCGGGAATTGCTTGCGTTTTTCCGTTCAATTATTCGGCAAAGTCCCTGCGCCACGCACGCCGCCCGCTGCCGCAGCCGCTTCAGCCGACCAGGTGCGCCAGCTGCTTCCAGAAACCGTCGGGGACGTACAGCAGCAGTGTCGTCATCGTCACATAGCGGGCGAACTTGCCGACCATCATGTAGCCGACGCTGGACCAGAACGGCATGTGCAGCCAGCCGGCCATCGTGCACAGCGGGTCGCCGATGCCCGGCATCCATGACAGCAGCATCGTCCTGGGGCCGTAGCGCGCCAGCCAGGCGAACCAGCGGGTCTCGCGTTCCTTGGCGAAAGCGACCTTGGCGCGGTAGCCGAGGAAATAGTCGAAGGCGCCGCCGAGCGTGTTGCCGACGGTAGCGACCAGGATGGCCGGCCAGAACATCGCTTCGTTGGCCTTGACGACGGCGAACACGGCCGGCTCGGAGCCGAGCGGCACCAGGGTAGCGGAAACGAAGCTGATGATGAATACAGAAGTCAGTCCGACCGCCGGGGCGGCGAGAGTCTTGAGCAGCCAGACAACTACGGATTCGATCATCGAGGCACTTTGAGGGCAGAGGGAGTCGTCTATTATAATGACGAAAACTTCTTGCCCCGTCACGATACGCCGAGCTCGCCACCCGCGCGCCGCAATCGTACTGCCCGCCTCGGTCATCCGCCGACGAGAACAGTCCGCCGCATCGTCCAGCACATTGCCGAATTTCGGCCCCGAATTTACTTGTCCGCAGACCATGACTATCGACTATCTCAAAAAAATCCTGACCTCGCGCGTGTATGACGTTGCCAGCGAAACGCCGCTGGAACTGGCGCCGCTGCTGTCGCAGCGCTTCGACAACCGCATCTATTTCAAGCGCGAAGACATGCAAAGCGTGTTCAGCTTCAAGCTGCGCGGCGCGTACAACAAGATGGCCAATCTGTCCGATGGCCAGCGCAAGCGCGGCGTGATCTGCGCCTCGGCCGGCAACCACGCGCAGGGCGTGGCGCTGTCGGCGGCCAAGCTCGGCTGCCGCGCGCTGGTGGTGATGCCGACCACCACGCCGCAGCTGAAGATCGACGCGGTGCGCGAGCGCGGCGGCGCCAGCGTCGAAGTGGTGCTGCACGGCGAGTCCTACACCGACGCCTACAACCACGCGCTGACGCTCGAGAAGGAACAGAAGCTGACCTTCGTGCACCCGTTCGACGATCCGGACGTGATCGCCGGCCAGGGCACGATCGGCATGGAAATTTTGCGCCAGCATTCGCGCCCCATCCACGCCATCTTCGTCGCCATCGGCGGCGGCGGGCTGATCGCCGGCATCGGCGCCTACGTCAAGGCGATCCGGCCCGACATCAAGATCATCGGCGTGCAGACCAACGATTCGGACGCGATGGCGCGCAGCCTGAAAGCCGGCGTGCGCGTGACCTTGGCGGACGTCGGCCTGTTCTCGGACGGCACCGCGGTGCGCCTGGTGGGCGAAGAAACGTTCCGCTTGGCCAAGGAAGTGGTCGATGAGATCATCATCGTCGACACCGACGCCATCTGCGCTGCCATCAAGGACGTGTTCCAGGATACGCGCAGCATTCTCGAGCCGGCCGGCGCGCTGGCGGTGGCCGGCGCCAAGGCGTATGTCGAGCGGGCCGCGCTGTCGCGTAATCCCGTGCGCAACGAAAGCCTGGTGGCGATCGCCTGCGGCGCCAACATGAATTTCGACCGGCTGCGCTTTGTTGCCGAGCGCGCCGAACTGGGCGAATCGCGCGAGGCGGTGTTCGCGGTGACGATTCCCGAGCAGCGCGGCAGCTTCAAGCGCTTCTGCCAGCTGGTGGGCCCGCGCAACGTGACCGAATTCAATTACCGCGTCAGCGACGAGCGCGAGGCGCACGTTTTCGTCGGCATCCAGATCGCCAGCCGCAGCGAGTCAGGCGTGCTGGCGCGCTCGTTCGAGGAGCATGACTTCCGCACCCTCGACCTGACGCACGACGAGCTGGCCAAGCTGCACATCCGCCACCTGGTCGGCGGCAAGAGCGCGCTGGCGCATGACGAGCTGCTGTATCGTTTCGAATTTCCGGAACGGCCAGGCGCGCTGATGCGCTTTCTCGACAGCATGGCGCCGAACTGGAATATTTCGCTGTTCCACTATCGTAACCAAGGTGGCGATGTGGGCCGCATCCTCGTCGGGCTGCAGGTGCCGGCCGAGGAAATGGGCGGCTTTCGCGAGTTCCTCACCACGCTCGGTTACCGGCACTGGGACGAGAGTTCGAATCCCGTGTACAAGCTGTTCCTGGGCTAGGTGACAGTAGGGGTCTGACCCGTTTTTTCTTTTAGGGTCTGACCCCGGTTGTGTTGGCGCTAGCAACTCCGGGGTCTGACCCCGAATTCGGGACTCGGCGTCCCCGTCAGACCCCTGCGGCTGGCCCGCTTCCTTTTTGAAATATACGATGACTACTACTGCTGACCAATCGCCGCTGGGCAAACCTTCCGCTTACCAGACGCACTATGCGCCGGAACTGCTGTTTCCGATTCCGCGCCAGGGCAAGCGCGACGAGCTGCAGCTGACCGGCACCCTGCCGTTCTTCGGCGTCGATATCTGGAATGCCTACGAGGTTTCGTGGCTGAACATGCGCGGCAAGCCGCAGGTGGCGATCGCCACCATCACGGCGCCGGCCGATTCGCCTAACATCGTCGAGTCGAAGTCTTTCAAGCTGTACCTCAATTCGTTTAACCAGACCCGGCTGGCCAATGAGGAAGCGCTGCTGGCGCTGCTGCGCGAGGACCTGGCGACCGGCTTCGGCGCGCCCGTGCAGGTGGCACTGACGTTGCCGGAGAACTTCTCGACGCTGAAGATGGGCGAACTCGACGGTGTGCTGCTGGACCGGCTCGACCTGGAAGTGGACCAGTATTCGCCGGCGCCATCGCGGCTGTCGGCGAATCACCACGAGGCGCCGGTCGACGAGAAGCTGGTGTCGCACCTGCTCAAGTCGAACTGCCTGGTCACGGGACAGCCGGACTGGGCCAGCGTGCAGATCCATTACGTCGGCCCGCAGATCGACCAGGAAGGCCTGCTGCGCTACCTGATCGGTTTTCGCGAGCACAACGAGTTCCACGAGCAGTGTGTCGAGCGTATCTTTGTCGACATCATGCGCGAATGCCGGCCGCAAAAACTGGCCGTCTACGCCCGGTACACCCGTCGCGGCGGGCTCGACATCAACCCGTGGCGCACCAACTTTACCAGTGGCCGTCCACCCAACTTGCGTAACGCCCGTCAGTAAGGGTTTGATTCAACTCAACGAGTTAACGGACGACTATTGACGCTATTACCACGCCCGAATAGCGTGAAGACTGCCTGCAGGTCGCATCACGCAACCGTGCCGGGTAAAGAATTCGAATTACACGGCGCAAAAACAGGCCTATAATTCTGGCTCGCAAGCACCTTTGTGCACTGCACCATTGATTCTGTTATGACTAATCTCAGCAAAATATTATCACTTGAGAACGTGCTGCTGGATCTGGAAGTTTCCAGCAAGAAGCGCGCATTCGAACAGGCCGGCCTGATTTTCGAGAACAACTGCGGCATCGCCCGCTCGACGGTCTCGGACAATCTGTTCGCGCGTGAACGGCTCGGCTCGACCGGACTGGGCCATGGCGTTGCCGTGCCGCACGGCCGCATCAAGGGCAGCAAGAGCCTGAAGGCGCCGCTGGCCGCTTTCGTGCGCCTGGCCGAACCGATCCCGTTCGAGTCGCCCGACGGACAGCCGGTCAATTTGCTGTTTTTCCTGCTCATCCCCGACCACGTCACGCAGCAGCACCTCGAGATCCTGTCCGAGATCGCCGAAATGTTTTCCGACGAGGCATTCCGCACCGCGCTGACGACCGATCCCGACCCGAAGTCGGTGCACGCGCGCATCATCAATTGGCAACCTAGCCTGCAAGCGTTGAGTTAAACTTCCCGGTGCCGGGCGCTGGCCGCCCTCCACTTTTCAGAAGACCCGTTCATGCTGCAAACACCGCTGACGATTCAACGGCTGTACGACGACAATCGCGAAAGCCTGCAGCTTGGCTGGTTCGCCGGCTTCCCCGGCGGCGAACGGCTCATTTCCGGCGACGTGGCCTCGGCCGCCGACCAGGTCGGCCACCTGAACCTGATCCACCCCGGCCGCATCCAGGTGTTCGGCCACCAGGAAATCAACTATTACCACCGACTCAAATCGAGTTCGCGCACCCACGTCATCGGCGAACTGATCGCCGGCGGGCCGCCGGCGCTGGTCATCGCCCAGGGCCTCGACACGCCACCCGACATCCTCGCCATCTGCGACGAGCAGAACATCCCGCTGTTTTCAACGCCGCTGCCGGCCGCCCAGGTGATCGACTACCTGCGCGTCTACCTGTCGAAAAAACTGGCGCAACGGATCATCATGCATGGCGTGTTCATGGACGTGCTGGGGGTTGGCGTGCTCATTACCGGCGACTCCGGACTCGGCAAGAGCGAGCTGGGCCTCGAGCTGATTTCGCGCAGCCACGGCCTGGTGGCGGACGATGCGGTGGAGTTTTCGCGCATCGCGCCGAACATGATCGAGGGGCGCTGCCCTGCTCTGCTGCAGAACCTGCTGGAAGTGCGCGGCCTGGGGCTGCTCGACATCAAGGCGATTTTCGGCGAGACCGCGGTGCGCCGCAAGATGCGCCTGAAGCTGATCGTGCACCTGGTGCGGCGCAGTGCACTGGAGGAAGAAGTCGAGCGGCTGCCGTTCCTGTTTCCGACCGAGGATGTGCTGGGGCTGCCGGTACGCAAGGTTGTCATTCCCGTGGCGGCCGGTCGCAACATCGCGGTTCTTCTGGAGGCTGCGGTGCGCAACACCATCTTGCAGCTGCGCGGGATTGATACGTTGCAGGAGTTTATGGAACGCCAGCGCCAAGCAATGTCGGGCGACTAGGCTGTCTCCTATTTCTCTCGCGTGGTAGCGGTTCCCGCCTGCGCGGGAACGACGGTCTTGGGGCATGCGGCAATAGAAGACGTCGTGCTCGCCATTGGCGAACCCGGCTTCCCGCGCAGGCGCGAACCCATGCTGAGCAAGCCCTCCCGCCACAACACGCGCCCGTTGCGGTATCATCAACTCCATGCGCATCGTAATCATCACTGGTATTTCCGGCTCGGGTAAATCCGTCGCCCTCAACGTCCTCGAAGACGGCGGCTACTATTGCGTCGACAACCTGCCGCCGGCCCTGCTGCCGGACCTGGTCCGCACCATTGCCGACGAAGGCACCGAAAGCCTGGCCGTCGCCGTCGACGCGCGCAGTTCGGCCTCGCTGGTCGATCTGCCGGCCAACATCAACGACCTGAAAAAGGCCGGCCATGATGTCAAGGTGATGTTCCTGACCTCGAATACCCACTCGCTGGTGGCGCGGTTCTCGGAAACGCGCCGCAGCCATCCGCTGTCGCACCAGCTGCGCCCGGACGAAAATCCTGCTTCGCGCCGCACGCTGATCGAATGCATCCTTGAAGAGCGCGAACGGCTGTCGGCCATCGAGCAGCTCGGACACGTGATCGACACGTCCGACCTGTCGGCCAACAAGCTGCGCGCGTGGATCAAGGAACTGGTGGCGGTCGAACGCGCGCCGCTGACGCTGTTCTTCGAGTCGTTCGCCTTCAAGCTCGGCGTGCCGCTCGACGCCGACTTCGTGTTCGATGTGCGCGCGCTGCCGAACCCCTACTACGACCTGACCTTGCGCCCGCTCACCGGCATGGACACGCCGGTGATCGCCTTCCTCGACGCGCAGCCAAGCGCGACCGAACTGCTGGAAGACATCCGCGCGTTCATCGAGAAATGGCTGCCGTCGTTTAAAACCGATAACCGCAGCTACCTGACGGTGGCCCTCGGCTGCACCGGCGGCCAGCATCGTTCGGTGTACATGGCCGAACGGCTGGCAGCTTACTTCAGCCCGACCGAACGGGTCGTGCTGCGCCACCGCGAACAATCCTGATTGCCTAGCCTTGCAGCTCGCGCAGTGGATGCGCGCGATCGGGCCAGGGCGACGCAAAAAACTGTGCCACCATTTCGTCGGTCACTTCGCTCAAGGCCGGCGGATTCCACTTCGGCGCATTGTCCTTGTCGATCACCAGCGCGCGCACGCCTTCGAGCACTTCGCCGTGCTCGAAATTGCGCCGCACGAGGATGCGCTCGAGGCGCAGGCAGCCGGCCAGTTCCATCGTCGCGCCGCGGCGCAACAGCTCGAACGTGACGCGCATCAGCAGTGGCGAACGCTTGCCCATCGCCGCCAGCGTCTTTTGCGCAAACTCGCCCGGGTCGGACGCCAGCGAATCCATGATCGCCTGCACGCCTGGCGCGCCGAAGTGGCGGTCGATGGTGGTGCGCTCGGTTTCCAGCATGGCGGCGCCGGCGGCGAACGGCGCGGCGAAGGCGACCAGCGCTTCGCGCAGCTGCGCGCCAGGCGTCGATTCAATCAACTGCGCCAGCGCCGGCATCTGCGCCTGCGGCACGAAGGTGTCGGCCAGGCCCGCGTACAGCGCGTCTGCGGCGCGGATGGTCAAGCCGGTCAGCCCAAGGTAGTAGCCCAGCCTGCCCGGTGCGCGCGACAGGAAATAGCTGCCGCCGACATCCGGGAACAAGCCGATGTTTACTTCGGGCATCGCCATCTTGGTGCCGTCGGTAACCACGCGCAGGCCGCGCGGACCCGCTTCAGCGATGCCGAGGCCGCCGCCCATGACGACGCCGTCCATCAACGCGACGTACGGTTTCGGGTAGTGATAGATCAAATGGTTGAGGCGATATTCCTCGGTGAAAAAGTCTTCCAGCGAAGCGCTGCCGCCGGTGGTCGGCGCGCTGCCGACGTCGTAGAAGAAACGGATGTCGCCGCCGGCGCACAAGGCTTTTTCGGAGGTGCTGCGAAGCACGACAGCGTCGACCTGCGGATCGTCGCGCCAGGCCAGCAGCGCGTCGGTCAGCGCGCGCACCATGTCGAGCGACAGCGAATTGAGCGAACGGGGACGGTCGAGCGTGATGACGCCGGTGCCGTTGGCAACATGGGTTTTGACGAAGTCGGTCATGGTGTGCTTGTCGATGTTAAAGCTGCATTCTAGCGCACGCCAGCACCTCATCCGTGCAGGGTGAAATCGAATTGAAAAGGGCGCCGTGAAGGCGCCCTCGCTTGCTCGATCGGCCGGCTTACGCAGCGGCGATGATCTCTTCCTCAGGCAGGTGCTTGATGGCCTTGTGGCCATGTTCCTGCAGCTGGGATTTGTACTTCATGACCTGGCGATCGAGCTTGTCGATCAGTGTGTCGATCGCCGCGTACAGGTCGTGCGACATGCTGGCGACATTGACCGTCTTGCCCGGCAACCGCAGATTGACTTCGGCTTTTTGCCGCTTTTCTTTTTCAGTAAGATTGTCAACTGTGAGGATCACGGCAATGTCGATGACTTGATCGAAATGTCGCTTCACTCGCTCCAGTTTGGTTTGTACGTAATCGCGGATGGCTGGTGTCACTTCAAGATGATGTCCACTGATTGTGAGATTCATACACACTCCTTTGATGATGTCGCTTCCTGTTCATGCGTCATAAGCGCAGAGGAACATCGTAAAAACTTTACAGACTTTTCCTGAGAGTTACAGGTGGGATCTTCAGCGCTTCGCGGTACTTGGCGACTGTGCGCCGCGCAATGACCATTCCCTGTTCCCCCAGCATGTCTGCAATCTTACTGTCTGATAGTGGGTTTTTAGGGTCTTCTGCTCCTGTCAGTTGCACGATGAGTGCCCGTATCGCCGTCGAGGATGCTTCTCCTCCTGCTTCAGTGGCGACGTGGCTACCAAAAAAATATTTCAACTCAAACATTCCATGCGGTGTCAGCATGTATTTCTGAGTTGTGACCCGAGAAATAGTACTCTCGTGTAAACCCAGTGTATCAGCAATTTCACGCAGCACAAGGGGGCGCATGGCAACTGCGCCGTGGGAAAAGAAATTGCGTTGGCGCTCAACAATAGCTTGCGCCACGCGCAGGATCGTATCGAAGCGCTGGCGCATATTCTTGATCAACCACTTGGCTTCCTGCAACTGCGCGCCCATCTGCCCTTCGCCCTTGCCCTGCTTGAGCAAGTTGGCGTACATGCTGTTGACGCGCAGCCGCGGCATCACGTCGTGGTTCAATGTCACCGTCCAGCCGCTCTTGGATTTGCGCACGATGACGTCCGGCACCACGTAGTCTGACGCACCTGAACCGAACGCGGCGCCCGGGTGAGGATTGCACTGGCGAATCACGCACTGCGCCTCACGCAGGTCCTCGTCGTCGCAGTCGAGCGATTTTTTCAGCTTGTTGAATTCGCGCTGGGCAAACCACGTCAGGTGGTCCGTGACAATCTTCAGCGCCATGCGCCGCGTGACCATCGGTACGCCCGGCATGCGGCGGATCTGCAGCGCCAGGCATTCGGACGCGTTGCGCGCGCCGACGCCGACCGGATCAAAACTTTGCAGCAGCGACAGCGCCGTCTTCAGTTCATCGAGATCGAGTTCGAGTTCGGGCGGCATGCGCTCGAAGATCTCTTCGAGCGACTCGGTCAGGTAGCCGTTGTCGTCGAGCGCGTCGACCATCAGTTCGACCAGCGCGCGGTCGCGCACTTCCAGCACGGCCAGGCGCATCTGCTCCATCAGGTGGTCGCGCAGGGTCACCGCGGACGCTTCGAGCTGCGGGCGCGAGTCCTCGTCGTCGGGCGCCTTGTTGCGGGCGGACTCGCCCCAGTCGTCGCTGTCGGCGCCGCTTTCGGCCGGCGCGCTGTCGACGTCGCCGCCCTCGCCTTCCGCCGCTGGCGCATCGGCCGGCGGCGCATCCTGCGCGCCTGGCTCGGGCGCAGCTTCACCGGGCGCGGCGCTCGAGCCGATGGCGCCGTCGGCGAGCAGCCGCACCGAGTTGTCCAGCGGGTCGTCGAGCCGCTCGAGCAGCGGATTGTCCGACAGCAGATGCTCGAGTTCCTGGTGCAGTTCAAGCGTGGACAACTGCAGCAGGCGTATCGACTGCTGCAGTTGCGGCGTGAGCGCCAGGTGTTGCGAGGTCCGTAGCTGGAGTGACTGTTTCATCGCTACATCCGGAAGTGTTCACCGAGGTAGACGCGCCGCACCGATTCGTCTGCAATGATGTCGTCGGGGCGGCCCGACGCAAGCACCGCGCCCTGGTTGATGATGTAGGCGCGGTCGCAGATGCCGAGCGTCTCGCGCACGTTGTGGTCGGTGATCAGCACGCCGATGCCGCGCTCCTTGAGGAAGCGCACGATGCGCTGGATCTCGATGACCGCGATCGGGTCGACGCCGGCGAACGGCTCGTCGAGCAGCACGAAGCGCGGATTGGTGGCGAGCGCGCGCGCGATCTCGACCCGGCGCCGTTCGCCGCCCGACAGCGACAGCGCCTGGTTCTCGCGCAGCTTCTCGATCTGCAGGTCGGCCAGCAGCGTGTCGAGGCGCTGGTTGATCTGCGCCTTGGTCAGCGCCTTGCCATCGACCTTCTGCAGTTCGAGCACCGCGCGGATATTGTCTTCCACCGTCAGCTTGCGAAACACCGACGCTTCCTGCGGCAGGTACGACAGGCCGAGCGAGGCGCGGCGGTGAATCGGCATGCTCGAGATGTCGACGCCGCTGATGTCGATCGAGCCGGCGTCCGACGGCACCAGGCCGACGATCATGTAGAACGAGGTAGTCTTGCCGGCGCCGTTGGGTCCGAGCAGTCCGACCACTTCGCCGCACTCGACCTGCAGCGAGACGTCGCGCACCACCAGGCGCTTGCCGTAGCTCTTTTGCAGGCCGCGTACGATCAGGGTACTGCCGCAGCTTTGTTCCATTATTGTTTTCCTGGGGCCGGAGCCGCCGGAGCGGGCGACCTGCGCGAGTCGATGATCCACTCGACGCGGCCGCCACCGGTCTTGCTCTCGCCCGTAGCGGTATTGGTCGTGGTGACAACTTCCTTGCGGCTGTCATACGAAATGAACGCGCCTTCAGAGCTGCCGGTTACCCGCGTGCCCTCCAGGTTGCGGACCTTCGCCCTGCCCTTGAGCTTGACCACATCGGTCTTGTCGTCGTATTCGATGCGTTCGGCCTCGCCCTCGATCCACAAATCGGGGCCGCCGTCCTTTTTCTGGCGGAATGTGGCCAGTCCACCCGGCGCCGCTTGCAGCGTCACGAACTGATAGCCTTGCGGGTCGATCGCGGCGGTCAGTTTGGCTGCCTTCATGATCAAGGTGCCGCGCGTGAGCACCACATTGCCTTCGGCGGTGCCACCCTCGTTGACGGTGTTAGCCATGATGGATTCGGCGTTCACCTTGATCGGCTTGAGCGCATCGGCGCGCTCGGCCAGAGCTGAAACGCACGCAGCCAAACAAGCGACACTCACCAAAATTTTTTTCATATTTATTCCCATATTTTTCTAGACTTCCGTCTCAACGCGCGCGCGGCGGCAGCGTTAATTCACCCTTGCTCTGCACATCGACCTGGCCTGTGGCGTTATTGGCTTTCATGCCGACACCGGACACCGTGCTGGCGCCCACTACCATCTGAAATGGCTGCTTCGTCTGCATCCGCTCTTCGTCGGGGAACACGGTCAGCGCGGACGTTTGCAGGTGCAGCGCCTGCGTGGCGCCTTGCGGCGGGCGCTGGATATCGACGGAGCCGACCAGGTCGACGATGTTGTTGGTCTGGTCGATGTGCGCTTCTTTCGCCGTCATCGTCATCGGCGGTTGCTTCGATCCCATGTTGCGCACCACCGGCATGTCGACGTGCAGCGAGTCGTCGCTCGGGCGGTGGGTCAGCTTTTCGCCGGCGATGATGTAGGCCGGCTTGCCGCCCGGCGTCATGCGCACGAAGCTGAACTTGTCGACGATGTAGTCAGGCTCGGTCTTGAGGCCCTCGCCAGGTGTCACCAGCTCGTTGCGGGTGATGACCTGCACCAGCCAGAAGGAGCCCAGCGCCAGCACCACGCCGCCGATCATCAGGGAGCCCATTCGCCAGCGGTGAGCGGTACGCTTGTGCATGGTGCCCATCGATCAGGCGAAATACGGCGCCAGCGCCGTATCGTAGTTGCCCTGCGCGCGCATCACCAGGTCGCACACTTCGCGCACGGCGCCGCGGCCGCCGCCGGCGCGAGTGACGTAATGGGCGCGGTGCTGCACTTCCGGGTGCCCGGTCGACACCGTCACGGCGAAACCGACGTTGCGCAGCAGCGGCAGGTCGATCACGTCGTCGCCGATGTAGCCGCATTGTTCGGCGCTGGCGCCGGTGGCCTCGAGCAGCGCGGCGAATGCGATGCGCTTGTCGTGCGTGCCCTGGTAGACGTGCATGATCTTCAGGTCGGCCGCGCGGCGCACCACCACCGGCGACTTGCGCGCGCTGATGATGGCCACGGCCACGCCGGTTTTCTGCAGCAGTTCGATGCCCAGGCCGTCGAGCACATTGAAGGTCTTGGTCACTTCGCCGTCGGCGCCGTAAGTCAGGCTGCCGTCGGTGAGCACGCCGTCGACGTCGAGGATCAGGATCTTGATGGCGGCGGCGCGGCGCAGGTGGTCCGGTTGCGGGTTGAGTGCGGTGTCCATCAGATCACTTTCGCGCGCGTCAGGTCGTGGATGTGCAGCGCGCCGACCAGCTTGTCGTCGGCGTCGACCACCAGCATCTGGTTGATGCGGAATTCTTCCATGATGGCGACGGCGTCGACCGCCAGCTGCTGCGGGTGGATGCGGCGCGGGTCGGCGTGCATGACGTCGCGGATGACGACCTTGGTGAAGTCCTGGACGCGCTCGATCATGCGGCGCAAATCGCCGTCGGTGAACACGCCGACCGGGCGCCCTTCGGCGTCGACGATGGCGGTCATGCCCATGCCCTTCTGCGTGATCTCGAGCAGCGCCGCGGTCAGCGTGGCGTCGGCGGTCACCTTCGGCACAGCGTCGCCGCTGCGCATGACGTCGTACACGTGGGTCAGCAGGCGGCGGCCAAGCGCGCCGCCCGGATGCGAGCGGGCGAAGTCCTCTTCCTTGAAGCCGCGCGCGTCGAGCAGCGCGACGGCCAGCGCGTCGCCCAGCGCCAGCGTGACGGTGGTGCTGGCGGTCGGCGCCAGGTTCATCGGACAGGCTTCCTTGGCCACCGAGACGTCAAGGTGGACGTCGGCCAGCAGCGCCAGGCTGGAGCCGGGCTTGCCGGTCATGGCGATCAGCGGCGCGCCCATGCGCTTGACGATCGGCAGGATCGACATCAGTTCGGCCGTCTCGCCCGAGTTCGAAATGGCGATGAAGGCGTCTTGCGGAGTGACCATGCCAAGGTCGCCGTGGGCCGCTTCGGCGGGGTGGACGAACATGGCCGGCGTGCCGGTCGAGGCCAGCGTGGCGGCGATCTTGCGCGCGATGTGGCCCGACTTGCCGATGCCCGACACCACCACGCGGCCGCTGCAAGCGAGCAGCAGCGCGACGGCGTGGCCGACGCTGTCGTCGGTGGCCAGGCGCTGGTGGACGGCGCGGATCGCGTCGGCTTCGATTTCGAGCGTCTCGCGGGCGAGCAGCATGGAGCGCCGGATCAGGTTTTCGTCAAAAGCTTTCAGCATTGTTTTTTCATGGGTTACACTCGTACCGGAAGTATAAACGAATTGGGAAAGCAAAAAACTTGCCAGACAAAGTTAAACACATTTTCCCTACCACCGCAGGCGACGGCGCATGGTTTCAGGACTAGAACTCACATTGCTGCTGCTCGGCTGCGCCGTGCTCGGCGTAGTGGCCTTCCGCATGCTGCACCTGCCGCCGATGCTGGGCTACCTGGCCGTCGGCATCCTGATCGGGCCGCACGCGATGGGGATCGCCGAGAACGACGCCACCACGCATGCGCTGGCCGAATTTGGCGTCGTGTTCCTGATGTTCTCGATCGGCCTGGAGTTTTCGCTGTCGCAGCTGATGGCGATGCGGCGCATCGTGTTCGGGCTCGGGATGGCGCAGGTGGTGTTTACCATCGTCGCGACGATGGCGTTCGGCTGGATCATCGGCGCGGTGCTGCCGCCGTCGGTGCAGATCGGCTGGCAGGCAACGTTCGCGCTGGGCGGCGCGCTGGCGATGTCGTCGACGGCGATCGTGTCGAAGATGCTGACCGAGCGGCTCGAACTGGAAAGCCCGCACGGGCGCAAGATTATCGGCATCTTGCTGTTCCAGGATCTGGCGGTGGTGCCGCTGCTGATCCTCATTCCCGCGCTCGGAAAAAATCCCGAGGAACTGGCCGTCACGCTGGGTTGGGCCGCGGTGAAGGCGGTGATCGTGCTGGTGCTGCTGCTGTTCCTCGGCCAGAAGCTGATGCGCAAGTGGTTCACGCTGGTGGTCAAGCGCCGCTCGCAGGAGCTGTTCATGCTCAACCTGCTGTTGATCACGCTGGGCGCGGCGTGGATCACCGAAAAGGCCGGGCTGTCGATGGCGCTGGGCGCGTTCGTCGCCGGCATGCTGATCTCCGAGACCCAGTACAAGCACCAGGTGGAAGAGGACATCAAGCCGTTTCGCGACGTGCTGCTGGGGCTTTTCTTCATCACCGTCGGCATGCTGCTCAATATCCGTCTGGTGATGGACAACTGGTGGATCGTGCTGATCCTGCTGGCAGGTCCCGTGCTGCTCAAGTTTGCGCTGATCGCGCTGCTGGCCAAGCTGTTCGGCGCCTCCGACGGCGTCGCCATGCGCACCGGCCTGGCGCTGGCGCAGGCGGGCGAATTCGGCTTCGTGCTGCTGAACCTGACAGCCGGCGCGCAGCTGATGGATCCATTCATCATCCAGCTGGTGCTCGCGTCGATGGTGCTGTCGATGCTGGTGGCGCCGTTCATCATCGCCAAGTCCGACCAGATCGTGATGAAGATCGCCACCAACGAATGGATGATGCAGTCGCTGCAGCTGACGCAGATCGCCAGCCGCACGATGGCGATGCAAAAGCACGTAATCGTGGCCGGTTTCGGGCGCAGCGGGCAAAGCCTGGCGACGCTGCTCAGTGAAGAGAAGGTGGCCTACCAGGCGCTCGACCTCGATCCGGAGCGCGTGCATGAGGCGCAGGCGGCCGGCGCGAATGTCGCGTACGGCGACGCGGCGCGGCGCGAGAGCCTGGTCGCCGCCGGCATCTACCGCGCCAGCGCGATGGTGATCACGTATGCCGACACGCAGTCGGCGCTGAAGGTGCTGATGCTGGTGCACGAGATGGCGCCGACGTTGCCGGTGATCGTGCGCAGCCACGACGACACTGACCTCGATCTGCTGAAAAAGGCCGGTGCGGCCGAGGTGGTTCCGGAAGCGCTCGAGGGCAGCCTGATGCTCGCTTCGCACGCGCTGGTGATGATGGGGGTGCCGCTGCGGCGCGTGGTGCACCGCGTGCAGAGCGCGCGCGACGAGCGCTATGCATCGCTGCGCGGCTACTTCCATGGCGCCAGCGACGCGGCCGACGATCCCGAGCACCTGTACGTGCGGCTCCACTCGGTGATCCTGCGCGACGACGCCGGCTCGGTCGGCCGGCACATCGAGCAGCTCGAGCTCGACGAGGTAGGCGCCGAAGTGACGATGATCCGGCGCGGCAAGGAGCGGCTCGAAGTGACGCCGCACACGGTGCTGGCGGCAGGCGACGTGGTGGTGCTGCGCGGCTCCGGCGAGGCCGTCACGCGCGCCGAAGGCCGCCTGCTGCAATAATTCCAACACCGGGGTCAGACCTAGGTCTGACCCCGGTGTTGGAGGTTTAGTCGGAGGTGACGACCTGGTTGCGGCCGTTTTCCTTAGCCTGGTAGAGCGCGCTGTCGGCCTTCGCCACCAGCTGCTGCGCCACGCCTTCGATCGCGTGGTCGCGCTCGAAATCGTCGAGCGTGGCAACGCCGATCGACACGGAGATCGGCAACTGATCGCCCGTCGATAAATGGAATGGCGCGTCGGCAATGCTGGCGCGGATGCGCTGGGCAACCATCGTGGCGCTGTCGAGGTCGGCGTCGATCAACAGCACGACGAATTCTTCGCCGCCAAAGCGGCCCAGCGCGTCCGACAGGCGCAACTCGGCCTTGATGCGGGTCGCCACTTCACGCAGCACTTCATCGCCGCCGGGATGCCCGAAGGTGTCGTTGACGGCCTTGAAGTGGTCGAGGTCGATGTACAGGCAGGAAATGCGGTAGGCCTGGCGCCGCGCCCGGCCAATTTCTTCCAGCAGGCGGCGGTCGATGTAGCGGCGGTTGTAGACGCCGGTCAGCGAATCGGTCAGGCCGATGTACTTGAGCATCTCGTTGCTGATGACGTTTTCCAGGCAGATCGCAATGATCGACGCCATGTGCTCGATGAAGTCAGTGCCCAGCGCCGGCGTGAAGCGGGTCGGGTCGAGGCTGCCCAGGTTGAGGCTGCCGATGATGCGCTTGTTGCGGATCAGCGGCACCAGTGCGACGCTTTGCAGGCCCGCCGGCGGCTGCGGGAACATGGCCTGGTGCACCGTCGGCACGTACGGACCCAGCAGCGGCTTGGACGGCGCCGTCAGCAGCGGACTGCGCGACGGCACAAAGCCGAGCACGCTGTAGTGGTTGACGAACACCAGCTGCGGGAAGGCGCTGAAGTCGACGCCGAGCTTGTCCATCACGGTGTGGATGTCCTGCTCCGGATCGACGAGGCACAGGGTGACGATGTCGAGGTCGGAAATGACCGGCAGCGAGCGGAAGATCGTGCCGATCAATTCGGGAAAGCTGCCGGCGCCGACTATCTCGAGGTCAAACGCCTGATGCCGGCACATGATGGTGTGGTTGCGCTCGGCCTGCTCCATCAGGTATGCCATGCGCGCGCGCAGGGCGTCGTTATCGGCTTGCAATTCGCGCGGCGAGGCGCCCTGCTCGTACATAGGATTTTCCTGGCTCAGTCATTTTCGTGGCACGTTTTCGTGCGGCAACCTGCACCTTACGCCATCTTACCAAACTTGGAAACGAAAAGGATGCGGGCTTTCCCCTGCCAGCTTGTCAAAATGCCAGCTCGGCGTCAACTTGCTGCCCGACCAGCAGGTGCCGGCCGGCGCCGGCGCTGACGATGCAGTGCATGCCAAAGCAGACCGCGCCGTCGAGCTGCGGCTTGCGCCGGTAGGCCTGCAGGATGTCGAGCGGATCGGCGCCCGGCACGCCGGTGGCCTGGTCGACCGACGGGATCGGGCAGCGCGGGCACGGCTTGAGCGCCTTCAGGCGCACGCCGCCGAGCTCGAAGGTGTCGGCATAGTCTTCCTCGAACGGGCCAAGCCCGTCGATGACCAGGTTCGGACGGAAGCGGTCCATCGGCAGCGCAGCCCGGCCGACGGCGACCAGCTTGTCGTTGAGGTCGGCCAGCGAGGCGGCGCCGATCACCAGAACCGGATAACCGTCGGCAAAGCGGGTCGGCGCGGCGACGCCGCCGGTCCAGCGCGTGCTGGTCAGGCGCCGGGCGCCGGCGGGAAAGCGTACGAGCCGGCACCGTGCGCCGATTGCCTGCGAGAACCAGTTGGCGGCAGCGTCGCCGCAATCTTCGGCCACCAGCGTGTCGTCCCACAGTCGCACTTCCCGGCTGGCGCCGCCAGTGCCGGCCTGGCGGACGGCGACGGCGAGCGTCGCTTGACCGGGCGCGCCCAGTACCAGCACGCCGTCGCGCAAGCGCGGCGTCACCAGCGCCATGCGCGGATGTTCGCGCTGCGTCAGAAATTGTCCGTCATCGGTCACGACCATCCATTCGCGGTCGGCGACGCCGTCGACTTCAAGGCCGGCCTCGGTCAGCTGCGCGTGCGGAACCGACATCCCGGCACACGATTTGACGGGGTAAAAAATAATCTCCGACAGCGTAATCATTGTTGAGCCGCTTTCGTTGGGTTCAGCGGCCTAAGGCGCGCTGCGTTCGCGCTTTAGCCGCTCGTCGAGGCGCTTGGCGGCGTCGGCCGCGTAAGCCTTGCAGCCGCCTGGCGCGACGAACGGATTGCGCTGCGCCGTACGGCCGGCGGCCTTGGCGAAGGTGTCGGAAAAGCTTGGGTGCGCGCTCAGCACAACGTCGCACTCGAGCGCTGCCACCTTGGCGATGCTGACAGCAAACGAGCCGGAAATGTCGGGCGTCTTGCCACCCTTGCCGGTGAAGTAGAAGTCGTCGCTCGACACCGGGTTCAGGCTGTCGGCGTACACCACGTCAACGCAGCGCTGAGCGTCGCACGAGTTCCACGACCAGCTGGTCGCGCCCGGCGTGTGGCCAGGCGTCAGGTGCGCGGTGATGGCCAGCGGGCCGACCTTGAGGACTTCGCCGTCGCGCACCACCCGCACCTTGCGCACCTTCGGGGCACGGGTCGTCGAAGCGCGTTCATACTGCGGATCGTCGACGACGTTGGCGCCGCTTTGCAGCCCCAGCGCACTCGATGCGCTGGCCGCCACGACGGCGCCGCTGGCACGCTGCAGCGCGGCGATGGCGCCGGCATGGTCCCAGTGCGCATGCGAGTTGACGATCAGCGTGACGTCCTTGATGGAAAAACCCAGCTCCTTGATGCTGGCCTCGATCATCGCGGCCGACTGCGGCAGCGCGCCGTCGACCAGGATATGCCCGTGCGGACCGGTGATCAGCACCACCGACAGGCCGTCGACGCCAACGTACCAGGTATTGCCAACCACGTTGAACGGCTTGACCGGCTTGTTCCAGGCCGCGCAGTTGTCGCAGTTGATGGCGCCGTCCTTGCCCTGGGCGGCGCCGGCCGTTGCAATCAGCAAAGCCAGCAGGAGCTTCGTCGATATCGTCATGGATGTTTTCTTTTAAAAAAACCCCATCATCACGAAGATGCATGGGGTTCTTGTTGCACGCCTTACATGCGGCGGTAAGCGGGTGGAGCTTAGACGTTGAACAGGAAATTGAGCACGTCGCCGTCCTTGACGACGTATTCCTTGCCCTCGGCGCGCATCTTGCCCGCTTCCTTGGCGCCGGCTTCGCCCTTGTAGGCGATGAAGTCGTCGTAGGCGATGGTCTGCGCGCGGATGAAGCCGCGTTCGAAGTCGGTGTGGATGACGCCGGCCGCCTGCGGCGCGGTGTCGCCGACGTGGATGGTCCAGGCGCGCACTTCCTTGACGCCGGCGGTGAAGTAGGTCTGCAGGCCGAGCAGCTCGTAGGCGGCGCGGATCAGGCGGTCCAGGCCCGGCTCCTGCATGCCCATGTCGCTCAGGAAGGCGCCCTTGTCCTCATCGTCGAGGTCGGCGATTTCCGACTCGATCGAGGCGCAGATGGCGACGATCGGCGCGTTCTGCGCCTTGGCGTACGCGGTCAGCTGGTCGAGCAGCGGATTGTTGGTAAAACCGGTGTCGGAGACGTTGGCAACGAACATCGCCGGCTTGGCGGTGATCAGGCACAGCGTCTTGATCAGCGCCATGTCGTCGGCATCGAGGCCCAGCGTGCGCACTGGCTTGCCCTGGTCCAGGTGCGGCATCAGTCGTTCGCACAGCGCGACCAGCTTGGCGGCATCCTTGTCGCCCGAGCGCGCCTTCTTGTTTTCGCGGTGGATCGCCTTTTCGACGGCGGCCATGTCGGCCAGCGCCAGCTCGGTCTGGATCACTTCGATGTCGTCGAGCGGGCTGATCTTGCCGGCGACGTGGATCACGTTGTCGTCTTCGAAGCAGCGCACCACGTTGACGATGGCGTCAGTCTCGCGGATGTGCGACAGGAACTGGTTGCCCAGGCCCTCGCCCTTCGAGGCGCCCGCCACCAGGCCGGCGATGTCGACGAACTCGACGATGGCGTTGACCATGCGCTCAGGCTTGACGATCGCGGCCAGCGCGTCCATGCGCGGATCCGGCACCTCGACGACGCCGACGTTCGGCTCGATGGTGCAGAACGGATAGTTCTCGGCCGGGATGCCGGCCTTGGTCAGCGCATTGAAAAGGGTGGACTTGCCGACGTTAGGCAGGCCGACGATGCCGCATTGGAGACTCATGGGAAGACTTTCTAATTCGATGGACGAGGGGCGCGCAGGCGCGGCGTTCCCCAAAACCCATCATTGTACCCCTGGATGGCGCTATCTGCCGCAAAAATGACCATGGCCGCCCTGCCTTGTCGGCGGTCAGATCGGCCGAATTTGCGCCAGATCCGGCCGGGCGGCGAACGCGGCGAACTCGTCGCGCAGGCGCTGCCCTTCGGCGATCGCCTGGCGCCAGTTGCGGGTCCGCTCGTCATGGTCGAGGCCGTAGTCGGTGAAATCCTTGCGGTCGGGCAGTTTGCCGCGCGGCAGGCTGCGCAGGAACTGCCTGGTGGGCGCGACGATGATGACGTTGTCGAGCCAGCCGCGGCGCGGCCCGCGGGCGGCGCGCCGCCATGGCATCGCCTTGTCGAGCCAGCCGGGCACGACGTGCTCGCTGAAGTGCGGATAAAGCACCAGCTCGCCCTCCTTGCGCGAGTACGGCAGCGCCAGGTGGTAGTCGATGATGCCGCCGTCCCAGTAGTGACCAGGCGGCGCGCCGGCCAGGCCACGCACCGGCTGCATCACCAGCGGCAGGCTGCCCGACGCCAGCAATGCGCTGGCCAGGTTGTCGGCCGACAGCGGCGCGAAGTGGGTGGTGAAGCCGTCGAAGCGTTCGCGCAGCCAGGCCGAGCCGTCGCGGGCGTCGCCCATCACCACTCTTTCGAGCATGCCGGCGAGGCGCTCGCGCGACGCGAGGTTGCGCAGCGCGGCAGTGGCAAAGCCGCGCAGTTCGGCGGGCCTGCCTTGCGGCGCGGCCAGTGCGCCGAGGCCGCGCACGGTCAGCAGACTCAGGCGGTGGTGCGGATGGTTCAGGATGTCGTGCTCGTGGCCGCCGACGAAGTCGCTGAGCAACTGCTGGCAGACGCTGTCGATTTCCTGCTGGCTTGGCTTGGCAGTGTAGCGCTGGCCGCAGTACAGCTCGCCCAGCCGGGCGAATGCGGCGACCGGGTCGGCGTGGCATGCGGCGGCCATGCGCCAGGCGCCGATCGACGAGCCAATGAGCGTGCGCTCGCGCGGCGCGGCCGGCAACCAGTCGCCGAACAAATATTGGTCTAGCGCCTGGAAGATCAAGCCTTTCGGTCCGCCGGCGGCGGCCGGGACGACGCCGATATCGGCCGCGCGCAAGCCGTGCGAACGCAGTCGCTCGATGGCAATCGGCCCGGCGTGAAAACTAAGAGAACTCATCGCGTAATTATCGCAGTAAGGCGAAACTTAGAACTTTCAGTTCATCATCCCCAAGGCGGGGTCAGTGCCGACAATCGGACACGGCCTCTTCAGTAAAGGAGAACGAGCGCTGAGCTTGTGTCCGATTGTCGGCACTGACCCCGGGGGTTGTTCGACCCCGGGGGTTGTCCGCGGGTTGTAACTCAGGGAGTGTGCAGCTGCATCGTCGCCGCATCGAACTTGCCTTCAAACAGCAGCGGCAGCACGCGCAGGCTCTTCTCGATCGCTTCCTCGATCAGCACCTGCTCTTCCTTGCGCGGCCGGTGCAGCACGTAATCGGCCACTTGCTGCTGCGAATTGATGGTGCGCGGATGGCCGATGCCCAGGCGCAGGCGCCAGTAATCCTGCGTGCCGAGCGCGGCGGTGATGTCCTTGATGCCGTTGTGGCCGCCGGCGCCGCCGCCCTTCTTCAGCCGCGGCACGCCGGGCGCAAGGTCGAGTTCGTCGTGGACGACCAGCACTTCACTTGGCTCGATCTTGTAAAAGCGCGCCAGCTGGCCGACCGACAGGCCGGAACGGTTCATGAACGTCAGCGGCTCGAGCAGCCACAGCTCGTTGCCGCCGACCACGGTCTTGGCGACCATGCCGTTAAAGCGCGCTTCGCGCTGCAGGCGGCAGCCTGGCAGGCTGTTGGCGAGGTTGTCGACCAGCCAGAAGCCGGCGTTGTGGCGGGTCTGTTCGTATTCGGGGCCGGGATTGCCGAGGCCGACGATGAGGCGTATGGACATAATGAGCGAGCCAGGGGAAAACGTGATTATCCGGGAAATTGCACAGAAAAAAACCCGCCGGGCACGAGCCGGGCGGGTTTTTTTGACCTGCGGCGAAAGAATTACTTCTTTGGCTTGGCAGTAGCGGCCTTGGCGGCTGCGTCAGCTTCGGAAGCGGCTGCGGCAGCAGCGCTCTCGAGCGCGTCAGCGGCAACGTGGCCAGCTGGCACGGCAGCGGTAGCGACGGTCAGGTTCGAACCGTGGGTGATCGCGGTCACGCCTTTAGGCAAGGTCAGGTCAGCGACGTGGATCGAATGGCCGACGTCGATGCTGGCCAGGTCGACTTCGATGAACTCAGGCAGGTCGCCCGGCAGGCAGCTGATTTCCAGCTCGGCCAGCACGTGCGAAACGATGGCGCCGTGCAACTTGACCGCTGGCGAGACGTCGGCGTTGACGAAGTGCAAGGTCACCTTGGTGTGGACTTTGCTCTTGGCATCGACGCGCTGGAAGTCAGCGTGCATGACCAGTTGCTTGTATGCGTGCATCTGGAAGTCGCGCAGCATGACTGCCTGGGTGGCGCCGTCGATTTCGAGGTCGAGGATCGAACCGTGGAAGGCTTCTTTCTTCAGCGCGTGGTACAGCGCGTTGCCGTCCAGCGAGATCATGACCGGGGCTTCGGTGCCACCGTAGATGATGCCAGGCGTCTGGCCGGAAGTGCGCAGGCGGCGGCTCGCTCCGGACCCCTGCAACGTGCGATTGAATGCGATAACTTTCATGTGTTGCTCCAAAAAGTGCGAGGCTTGATTGCCCCGCGGTGTGAAGGCCCCCGCGACCAGGGGTCTTCCGAATCGGGTGCAAACGCACCCGAGAAAAAGGTAAAAAACTGCAAATTCTGAAAACGCCAACGGCGCACCGGCTGGTTTGCCAGTGCGCCGCGGGATGCAGCGTGAACAGCGCGCTGCGAATTAATCGATAAACAGCGACATCACCGAGTCGCCCTTGCTGATGCGCTTGAACGTCTCGGCCAGCAGCGGCGCGCACGTCAGTTGGCGAATCTTGCTGCAGCTGACGGCAGCGGCCGACAGCGGAATGGTGTCGGTGACGACCAGTTCGTCGAGCGGCGAGGCGGCAATGCGCTCGATCGCCGGGCCCGACAGCACCGGGTGGGTACAGTACGCCACTACTTTCTTGGCGCCGCGCTCCTTGAGCACTTCGGCCGCCTTGGTCAGGGTGCCGGCGGTGTCGACCATGTCGTCCATGATGACGCAATTGCGGCCTTCGACTTCGCCGATGATGTTCATCACTTCAGACACGTTCGCCTTCGGGCGGCGCTTGTCGATGATGGCCAGGTCGCAACCGAGGCGCTTGGCCAGCGCGCGGGCGCGCACCACGCCGCCGACGTCGGGCGAGACGACCAGCAGGTCGTCGTAATTCTTTTTCTGCAGGTCGCCCAGCAGGATCGGCGACGCGTAAATATTGTCGACCGGGATATCGAAGAAGCCCTGGATCTGGTCAGCGTGCAAGTCCATGATCAGGACGCGCTCGACGCCGGCTTCTTCGAGCATGTTGGCAACGACCTTGGCCGAGATGGCCACGCGCGCCGAACGCGGACGGCGGTCCTGGCGGGCATAACCGAAATACGGGATGGCGGCGGTGATGCGGCCGGCCGACGCGCGTTTCAGGGCGTCGACCATCAGGATCAGTTCCATCAGGTTGTCGTTGGTCGGGTTGCAGGTCGACTGCAGCACGAAGACGTCTTTACCGCGGACATTCTCGTTGATTTCGACCATGACTTCGCCGTCCGAAAACTTCGACACGTTTGCCTTGCCAAGCGGGATGCCGAGATTTTTTGCGACTCCTTCTGCCAGCGCCGGGTTAGCGTTGCCGGTAAAAACCATCAGGTTTTCGTAAGCCATGGGAGTCCCAAAGAGAAGCGTTGATTCTTGAAAGACGCCAGTCGATCGTGCTGGACTGACGCTATGCTAAAGATGACTCGCGAGAGCGAATTCATCGGATTCACCGGCTGGACGCTGACATCGCATCGACAGGCAGTAAAACGAATGGCAGGGGAACAAGGATTCGAACCTTGGTATGCTGGAATCAAAATCCAGTGCCTTAACCAGCTTGGCGATTCCCCTACGCAACTGACTACTTGCCGTTACATTTAACGTATTTTACAGTCAAACTTAACGCCAAGCCAAATTCTATTCTATAACTCCATCAACTTGCAACCGCCCTGGCATCGGGTGCAGCGCCAGCGATTTCGCCTTCCACGCCACCCACTTGCTGGGCACCGCGGCAAGCGCCGCATCGGCGCCGGCTTCATCGGCAAAGGCGCAAAACACGCACGCTCCCGAGCCGGTCATCCTGGCGTGGCCGTAACTGCCGAGCCATTCAACCGCTTCTGCTACCGGCGGGAACAACTGCGTCGCTACTGCCTGCAAGTCGTTTTTGCCAAACCCCAACTGATCTTGCTGACTCATCAGGTGCCTGGAAAAGTCCGCTATTCTGACGGGTTTCGTGTCTCGTGTCAAATCCCTGGCGCAAAAAATCGCCGCGGTCGGCACGGCAACACCCGGCTCGATCACCACGTACCAGCAATCGGCCGTATCGACCGGCTGCAAGCGCTCGCCGACTCCCTCGGCAAAGGCGTTCTGGCCGAAGATGAAAAACGGGATGTCGGCGCCAAGCGGCAGGCCCAGCGCCATCAGCTCGTCGCGCGTCAGGCCGGCCTGCCACAGATAGTTGGCGGCCATCAGCGCGGTGGCCGCGTCCGACGAGCCGCCGCCCAAGCCGCCGCCCATCGGCAGTCGCTTGTCGATGGCCACGTCGATGCCCGGCGCCGGCCGGCCGTGGCGGCGCGCGTACTCGGCCTGCAGCAGGCGCAGCGCGCGCACCACCAGGTCGTGCTCGGCCGGCACGCCGGGCAGGTCGGTGGTGCGGTGCACCTGGCCGTCGTCGCGCAGGTCGAAGTGCAGCGTGTCGCCATGGTCGACCAGCTGGAACACCGTTTGCAGCAGGTGGTAGCCGTCGTCACGGCGGCCGTTGACGTGCAAGAACAGGTTGAGCTTTGCCGGCGCGGGGCAATCGTGCAGCGAACGTGACGGCACCGCTCAGCCTTGCGGATCGATGAAGATGCGGATCGCCAGTTCGTCGGCGCTGGCGGCGGCGATGCGTTCGGCGTCGATACGCTTGGGCTGCGGGCGCGCCGCCTTGTCGTCCTGCCACGACACGAAGCGCAGGCGCCAGCCGTCGTTGGTGGTGACGGTGTTGTTGGCCGGCGTGGCGACAAAGCGCTTGCCGTCGGCGCCGGTGGCGTAGCCCTGCAGCCAGTCGCGCAGGCCCGAGACCGGCAGCGACCAGCCGAGCGTTTGCGCCGTCAGCGTGTCGATGTCCTTGGCCACGCGCGGCACCTTGTCGGACTGCACCAGGGTGGCCGATTGCGGGGTGATGCTGATGGTGGCGATGGTGGCCATCGGCGACGACAAGGTGACGTCGATGCGGCCGGGCTTTTGCGACCAGTTGAAGTTACCGGTGAGCGACTCCGGATTGCCGTCCTTGCGGTACTTGACCGACAGCTTGCCGGCGGCGTCGAAGGCATCGCGGTAGGCGCTGTCCTGCTGCTGGGCCGGCGCCGTGCGGGTGGCGGTGGGGACACTGGCGCAAGCGGCCAGCAGTGCGGCGGACAGGGCCGCGGCAAACAGTTTCATTGGAGGCATGTCGTCTCTTTTTTATAGGCGCTGTTGCAGGCGCGCCAGCGTGTTTTTGAGGGTGTCGTTCTTCGGATCCTTGGCGCGCGCTTCGCGCCACAGTTTCAGCGCATCGGGCTTTTTGCCTTTGTGCCACAGCACTTCGCCCAGGTGCACGGCGATCTCGGGGTCGCTGCGCAAGGCGTAGGCGGCGCGCAGCTGCTTTTCGGCTTCGTCGAGGTTGCCCAGGCGGTACTGCACCCAGCCCATGCTGTCCATGATGAACGGGTCGCCCGGCGCCAGCTTCAGCGCCTTGTCGATCAGCGAGAGCGCTTCGGGCAGGCGGATGTTGCGCTCGGCCAGCGAGTAGCCCAGCGCGTTGTAGGCATGGTGGTTGTCGGGCGCCTGCACCATCACTTCGCGCAGCGTCTTTTCCATCACGTCGACGCGGCCGGTTTTTTCGGCCAGCAAGGCAAAATCGTACAGCAGGTCGGGATTGGCGGGGAACTTGGCGACGCCGGCCTGCATCAGCGCGTAGGCCTGTTCCTGCTGGCCGGCGTCGCGCAGGATCTGCCCTTCGGCCAGCACCAGCTGCGCCTGCTCGGACGGCTGCGCCGCGTCGACGCCGGCCAGCAGCTGGCGCGCGCCGGCGGTGTCGCCCTGCTTGCCGATCAGCTGGGCGCGCTTGAGCTGGGCGTTGAACCAGGCGCCGCGCTCGCCGTCGCCGACCTTTTCCAGCCAGCGCATGGCGCCCTTCAGGTCGCCACGCTCTTCAGCCAGCTGCGACAGCAGCACATACACTTTCGAGCCGTCGCGCTCGTTGTCGGGGCTGGCCGCCAGCACGTCGGCGAAGCGGACGAAATATTTTTCGCCGCCGGCCTGGTCGCCCAGCTGCAGCGACAGGATGCCCAGCGCATACAGCGTGTTCAGGTCGTCCGGCTGGTCTTTCAGCAGCAGCAGAAATTCCTTGCGCGCCAGGTCGAACTGCTTGCGGTTGATCAGCAGGCGGGCGTGCGCGGCGCGCACTTCGCTCGCCTTCGGGTTGGCGGCCAGGAACTGCGCCAGCAAGGCGCCCATCGCCGCTTCGTTCTCGGTGACCTGGGCCAATGTCAGTACCGCCAATTCAGAGTCGGGCTTGAGCGCCAGCGCCGCGCGCGCTTCCTTCAGCGCCAGCGCGGTGGCACCGCGCGCCTGCGCCGACTGCGCCAGCACGACGTGCGCTTCGAGCGTGCCGGCGTACGGCGCGGCGAGCCGTTCGAGCATCGCCGCACCGGCGGCCTTGTCCTTGGCGCGCACCAGCAGCTGCTGCGCCTGAAACAGCCCCACGCCGCGATCGGCCGGCGCGGCATCGGCCAGCCGCTTGCGCAGGATCGGCTCGGCTTCGGCCAGGTCGCCGGACAGGATCATGAAAGCGAGGTGGTACTGGGCCGCCTGTTCGGAAGCGGGCGCCAGTTCGCGCCACAGGCGAATTGCCGCCAGCGTCTGCTCGGGCTGGCGCGCCGACTGCGCCATTTCGCCGGCGCGCTGGGCCAGGCGCGGATCGCGCGTTTGTTGCGCCGCCGCCATCAAGGTCACGTAAGGCGCTTGCCAGTTGCCGCTGCGAAATTCGATCTCCGACTTCATCAGCACGTACAGCAACTCTTTGGTCAGGGCGACATTGGGCAGCTTGTCGCCGGCGACCGCGGCCCCGGCCGGCAGCTCTGCCGGCGCCTGGGCCAGCGCGCTCGGCGCGCACACGGCAACCAGGCCGGCGAAGGTTACAATGACGAAAGCGTTTTTCAAGGCAATTCCAAGATGACACGAATGATTTCAGATTCTACGCCCAACCCTTCCGCCGCGTGCGTACCGGCGTTCGGCCTGTCCAGAAAATTGCAAAACCGACATGCCGGAACTGCCTGAAGTCGAAGTCACGCGCCTCGGCGTCGCGCCCCATCTCGAAGGGCGGCTGGTCGACAGCGTGCTGCTGCGCCGCGACGGCCTGCGCTGGCCGTTCCCGCCGGCCTTGCCGGCGCTGCTGGCCGGCAAGCGCATCGTGTCGGTGGGCCGGCGCGGCAAGTACCTGCTGATCCATTTCGCCCACGGCACCCTGATCATCCACCTCGGCATGTCGGGCCATCTGCGCGTGCTGCCGCCTGGCACCGAACTGAAGAAGCACGACCATTTCGACCTGGTGGTCGGCAGCGGCGCCGCCATGCAGGTGCTGCGCCTGCACGATCCGCGTCGCTTCGGCGCGGTGCTGTGGCATCCGACCGACGACGGCGAACTCGACTCGCACCTGCTGCTGCGCGGCCTCGGCGTCGAACCGCTGGAAGACGGCTTTTCGGGCGAACTGCTGTTTCGCGCCAGCCGCAAGCGCAGCGCGCCGGTCAAGCAGTTCCTGCTAGCCGGCGACGTGGTGGTCGGCGTGGGCAATATCTACGCCTGCGAAAGCCTGTTTAGGGCTGGCATCAATCCGAAAACGGCGGCCGGGCGCATCGCGCGTGGCCGCTATGACAGACTGGCCGTCGCGATCCGCGAAATCCTGGCCGAAGCCATCGTCCAGGGCGGCAGCACGCTGCGCGATTTTATTGCCGTAAATGGACGATCCGGCTATTTCCAACAGACGTATTTCGTCTATGATCGTGAAGGAGTGCCGTGCCGCAACTGTGGCGTCCCGGTCCGCCGCATCGTCCAGGGGCAGCGGTCGACGTTTTACTGCGTCAATTGCCAGAAATAGGCGCTCGAAAAACAACACAACCCGCAGGGAACAAGATGGTGCACGATTTTCAACATTACGGCGCATGGCGCGAAGGCGTGGTCGCCGCGCTGGCCAGTTACCAGATGTGGGTCAACGCCGCCGAGCTGACCGACGCCGCCACCGAGCAGCGCATCGCGCGCGCGCTGGCCCGCCTCGCCGACGACAAGCTGTCGATTGCCTTCGTCGCTGAATTTTCGCGCGGCAAGTCCGAGCTGATCAACGCGATCTTCTTCGCCGACTACGGCCAGCGCATCCTGCCGTCGGCGGCCGGGCGCACCACCATGTGCCCGACCGAACTGATGTACGACCCGGCCTGGCCGGCGTCGCTGCGCCTGCTGCCGATCGAAACGCGCGCCGGCCAGCTCTCGACCAGTGACTACCGCGACGACGCCGCCGCCTGGACCGTGCTGCCGCTGGCGCTCGACGCCGGCGACGCCATGCACGAGACGTTCAAGCAGGTCAGCATGACCAAGCGGGTGCCGGTGGCCGAAGCGGCCAGCTACGGCCTGTACGACGACACCGATCCGGATGTGGCCAACACCGTCGACGCCGACGGCACGGTCGAAATTTCGCTGTGGCGCCACGCCATCATCAACTTCCCTCACCCGCTGCTCAAGCAGGGCCTGGTGATCCTCGACACGCCCGGCCTGAACGCCATCGGCACCGAGCCGGAACTGACGCTGAACCTGCTCCCGAACGCGCACGCGGTGCTGTTCATCCTGGCCGCCGAAACCGGCGTGACCAAGAGCGACATCGAAGTGTGGCGCACCCACATCGGCGCCGGCTCGGGCCGCATCGTGGTGCTCAACAAGATCGACGCGATGTGGGACGAGCTCAAGACCGAGGCTGAGAACGACGCCGAGATCGACCGCCAGCAGGCCAGCGTGGCGCAGCTGCTCGCGCTCGAGCCGAGCCAGGTGTATCCGGTGTCGGCGCAAAAGGCGCTGGTGGGCAAAATCAACGGCGACATGGCCCTGCTCGAAAAGAGCCGCCTCGGCCAGCTCGAAGCGGCGCTGTTCAACGAGCTCATTCCGGCCAAGCAGGACATCATCCGCAAGCAGCTGTCGGACGACTTGGCGCAGCTGGTGGGCGCGCAGCACGCGATGCTCAATGCGCGCATCCGCGACATCGTCGAGCAACTGCAGGAACTGAAAAGCCTGCGCGGCAAAAACCAGAGCGTGGTGGCGCACATGATGCGCCGCATCGACATCGAGAAAAAAGAGTTCGACGCCAGCCTGACGGCGCTGGCAGGCACCCGCTCGGTGTTCGCGCGGCTGTCGACCGGCCTGTATTCGTCGCTCGGCATGGACACCGTGCAGGGCGAGATCGACAGCGTGCGCGAGGCCATGCAGGCCAGCCGCTTCACCACCCGCATGCGCGGCCCGGTCAAGGTGTTCTTCGACCAGATCCGCAGCCACCTGGCCGAGTCCGACGTCAAGATCGCCGAGATCGGCGAAATGATGGAGACGATGTACCGCAAGTTCTCCACCGAGCACGGCCTGTCGCTGTCGCTGCCGATGCTGTTCTCGCTCGGAAAATACCGCATGGAGATCGACGCCATCGAGTCGATCTACCAGAAGCAGTTCGGCACCACCACGCTGCTGATGAGCAGCCGCGGCGCGCTGATGGACCGCTTCTTCGACTCGATCGCCTCGCGCATCCGGCGCAATTTCAAGGCCGCCAACGCCGACGTCGAAGCATGGCTGAAGGTGATCATGGCGCCGCTCGAAGCCGAGATCCGCAAACACAAGGAACAGCTCAAGCACCGGCTGGTGTCGACCCAGCGCATCCACGAAGCGACCGACAGCCTGGAACAGAAGATCGACGCCGTTGCCGCCACCCAGGGCGACCTGGAGCGGGTCAAGGCGCAGCTGAACCAGCTCGCCAGCGGCGTGTCGGCCGCGCTGCAATCGCAACGGGCGGCACTGGCCGCGGCCGCGTGAGGCGACTGACCGAATTCGACCAGCTGGCCGATCCGACGTTTTCGGCCGCCGTCATCGATTGGCAGCGGCAGCACGGCCGCCACGCGCTGCCGTGGCAGAACACGACCGACGCTTACCGCATCTGGCTGTCCGAGATCATGCTGCAGCAGACGCAGGTAGCGGCCGTGCTGACGTATTACGCGCGCTTTCTCGAGCGCTTCCCGACCCTCCACTCGCTGGCCGAGGCCCCATCGGAAGACGTGATGGCGCTGTGGAGCGGCCTCGGTTACTACACCCGCGCGCGCAACCTGCATGCGTGCGCCAGGCGCGTGGTGGCCGAATACGGCGGCGTGTTCCCGAGCGATCCGGCGCAGCTGGCCGATTTGCCGGGCATCGGCCGCTCGACCGCGGCGGCCATTTCGGCGTTCTCCAGCGGCACCCGCGCCGCTATCCTCGACGGCAACGTCAAGCGCGTGTTCGCGCGCGTGTTCGGCATCGACCAGTACCCCGGCATCAAGCCGGTGGAAGACGCGCTGTGGCGGCGCGCCGAGGCGCTGCTGCCGCACGCCGGCATCGAGCGCTACACGCAAGGGCTGATGGACCTGGGCGCGACCCTGTGCATGCGCTCCAGTCCCGATTGCGCGCGCTGCCCGCTGCAGCCGCGCTGCGTGGCGTTTGCCACCGGCCGCACCGCCGAACTGCCGGTGCGCAAACCGAAGAAGACCAATCCGGAGAAGCGCGCGGCGATGCTGGTGGTGATCGATCGCGGCCAGGTGCTGCTCGAGCAGCGCGCCGACAGCGGCATCTGGGGCGGCCTGCTGTCGCTGCCCGAGGTCGATGGGCACGCCGCGTTCGACGCCGCGATGCCCGATGCGCTGGCCGCCGCAGGCCGCTTCGGCGCCGTCGAGGAAGTGCAGGCATTGCTGCCGCTGGTGCACGTGTTCACGCACTACAAGCTGCACATCCATCCGCACCGGATCGTGCTGGAACAGCGCGCCGGGGCCGAAGCCGGCTACGTGTGGTGGGATTTGAACGATATCGGCAATGCGCCCTTGCCGGCGCCGGTGAAAAAGCTGCTGCTGCAGCTGGCGGCGCCATCACTGTTCACAGCAGGGGTCTGACCGCAAAAGAAGAAACGGGTCAGACCCCTGCTGTTACAGCTCGTCGATCGAGAAGATGCGGCGGTGCTCGCGGATCGCGTAGCGGTCGGTCATGCCGGCGATGTAGTCCGCTATCTTGCGCGCCTGCTTGTCCGCGTCGACCTGGTAGTCCGGCGGCAGCAGCACCGGATCCTTCATGAACGCGTCGAACAAATCGTTGACGATGCGGCTGGCCTTTACGCGCATGCGGTTGACCTGGTAGTGCCGGTACAGGTTGGCGTGCAGGAAGCGCTTGAGCTCCGTGGTGTCGGCCTTCATCCGGTCGGAGAAACGGATCAGCGGCGCATTGGCGCGCACGTCGTCGACGCTGGCCGGCGCCGCGTCGGCAATCAGCGCGGCCGACGTAGCCACCACGTCGGCCGTCATCACGGTGATCATGCGGCGCGACGTCTCGTACAGCGCGCGCCGTCCGGCCAGGCCGGGAAACTCGGCTTCCACCGCGTGGCGGTGGCGGGCGAACAGGTCGACCTGCTCCATCTGCGCCATCGTGATCAGGCCCGAACGCAGCCCGTCGTCGATGTCGTGGTTATTGTAGGCGATTTCGTCGGCCAGGTTGGTCAGCTGCGCTTCCAGGCTTGGCTGGGTGCGTTCGAGGAAGCGCTTGCCAAGGTCACCGAGCAGGCGCGCATTGGCCGCCGAGCAGTGCTTGAGGATGCCCTCGCGCGTTTCGAACATCAAATTGAGGCCATCGAAGGCGCCGTAGTGCTCTTCGAGCGAATCGACCACGCGCAGGCTTTGCAGGTTGTGCTCGAAGCCGCCGTGCTCGCGCATGCATTCGTTGAGCACGTCCTGGCCGACATGGCCGAACGGCGTGTGCCCGAGGTCGTGCGCCAGCGAGATCGCTTCGACCAGGTCTTCATTCAGGCGCAGGCTGCGCGCCAGCGTGCGGCCGATCTGCGCCACTTCGATCGAGTGCGTCAGGCGCGTGCGAAACAGGTCGCCTTCGTGGTTGAGGAACACCTGCGTCTTGTATTCGAGCCGGCGAAACGCGGTCGAGTGGATAATGCGGTCGCGGTCGCGCTGGAACTCACTGCGCGAGCCGGCCGGCGCTTCGGCGAAGATGCGCCCGCGGCCGAGCGCGGAGTGGGCGGCGTATTGGGCGAGCCGGTCGTCGAAGTCCATGTCAGGCGGTGCAGGCGGCGATGGTGGCGAGCAGCTGCTCGCGCGGGGCGCCGCCGATGCTCGGGCTGCCCAGTGGCTTCATCAGAATGAACTTGATGGTGCCGCCCTCGTTTTTCTTGTCCACTTCCATCAGCTCGAGCCAGCGTTCGGCGCCGAGATCGGGCGCCACCGTCGGCAGGCCGGCGGCCGCGACCAGCGCGCGCATGCGCGCCACCGTGGCCTGGTCGACCATGCCGAGCCGGCACGACAGGTCGGCCGCCATCACCATGCCGCAGCCGACCGCTTCGCCGTGCAGCCAACTGCCGTAGCCCAGGCCCGCTTCGATCGCATGGCCGAAAGTGTGGCCGAAATTGAGAATGGCGCGCAGGCCGCCTTCGCGCTCGTCCTGGCGCACCACGTCGGACTTGATCTCGCACGAGCGCGCGATCGCATGCGCCAGGCAGGCCTGGTCGCGCGCCATCAGCAGGCCGATGTTCTGTTCGATCCAGCTAAAAAAAGCGGCGTCGATGATGGCGCCGTGCTTGATCACTTCGGCGAGGCCGGCCGACAGTTCGCGCGCCGGCAGCGTCGCCAGCGTGGCGGTATCGGCCAGCACTGCGCGCGGCTGGTAGAAGGCGCCGATCATGTTCTTGCCGAGCGGGTGGTTGATGCCGGTCTTGCCGCCGACCGAGGAGTCGACCTGCGCGAGCAAGGTGGTCGGCAACTGCACGAACGGCACGCCGCGCATGTAGCTAGCCGCCGCGTAGCCGGTCAGGTCGCCGATCACGCCGCCCCCTAACGCCACCAGCGTGGTCTTGCGGTCGCACTTGTTGGCCAGCAGCGCGTCGAACACCTGCATCAGCGAGGCCTGGGTCTTGTACTGCTCGCCGTCGGGCAGGATGATCTCGATGACGTCGCGGCCGGCCGCGCGCAGCGGCGCGGCGACGCGCGCCAGGTACAGCGGGGCGACGGTGGTATTGGTGACGATGGCGACCTGGCGGCCCTGGATATGGCGCGCCAGCAGCGCCGGATCCGACAGCAGGTCGGCGCCGATCACGACCGGATAACTGCGCTCGCCGAGCTCGACGGTCAGGGTAATAGAGGACTGCGGGGAGGACTGCGGATTGGTCATCGATGGCGCGGAGGCGGGAGCGTGCCGACGGCGCTTGGCCTCGAGCCCGTCCAACTGCTCCAGAATTGTCTGAACCATCGATTGTACGTTAGGACGCCCGGTGTCGACGACCAGCGCGGCAACTTCGCGATACAGCGGCTCGCGCTGCGCCATCAGTTCCTCGATGCGGCGGCGCGGGTCGGCCGTTTGCAGCAGGGGACGATTCTTGTCGTGCGCGACGCGCACCATGATGCTGTTGACGTTGGCGCGCAAGTAGACGACGGCGCCGCGCGACCGCAGGATCTGGCGGGTGCCGGCGTCGAGGACGGCGCCGCCGCCGGTGGCGAGGACGATGCCGTCTTCATTGCACAGGTCGCGGATGACTTCCGCTTCGCGCCGGCGAAAGCTCTCTTCGCCCTCGATTTCGAAGATCCACGGGATCGAGGCGCCGGTGCGGGCCTCGATCTCGTGGTCGGAGTCGATGAAGCGTTTGCCCAGTTTCCTGGCGAGGATGCGGCCGATTGTTGTCTTGCCCGCCCCCATCAGTCCTACCAAAAAAACGTTCTGCATCGGCCCCTGTCAGTTGGTTAGTTGGTGTCCTCGCAAATCGACGACTTGCCGTACGGACTTACCACGCCAGGGGGTGAAGCGGCCGTACCGTAGTCGAGCGCCAGACCTGGCAACACAGTATACCCCACGTAACTCGCTTCCGAGCCCGCCACCGCACCGCGGATGGTGAAGTCGACGTCGAGCCAGAAGGCGCGGTCGCGCGGGTAGATCATCGAAATGATCGCCGTGCCGCTGGCATCGGTCTTGCCGGTCGACGAAATCGTCATCGGGATGACCGGGTCGAGGCGGCCGTTGCCGTTCTGGTCTTCCGGCTTGCCGTCCTTGCGGAAGCCCAGCACGCCGTCGCTGTTTTCGTCTTCGTTGACGCACGCTTTCGTCACCGTCTGGGCCCATGGCCCGTTTGGCCCTTGCAGAACCCAGATACCCTTCATGTAGTTGCGCGGACGCACTGAACCGGTGACGGCCACGTCGCGCACGGCGTTACCGGCTGCATCGGTGACAAACACGACGTAATCGACCTGGTAGGTGGTCGAGTTCGGCAACACGATGGCGTTGCCGGTACCGGCGCTGATAAACAGCGACTTCTTGCCAACCGTCAATTTTGTCTCGGCGAACTGGGAAGTGACCGGGCTCTGGATGACCGCCCGAATGAGCACGCCGTCGGCGGCGGTGGTGGTGGTGCCGGCGATGTAGCTGATCGTGGCCGAGCCGTCACTGCCGGTGAGCAATGTCGACGGCTGCGACAGCGATCCGCCGCTGGCGTCGGTGACGATCGAGAACGACACGCGGGCGTTCTTGACCGGATTGCCCTGGCTGATCTTGTCCATCACCACTGCGCGCAGCGTGACCTGTTCGGTGGTGCTGCCCGGCAGATTGGCGCCGACCACCGCCGGCGTGCCCTGCAGGCTGATGACGGAAGTCGAGATCAGCGGCGCGACGAACTCGAGCGTGCTTTGCACCGTCGAATTGGTGGCCGTCGAGCTGGCCGACAGCGTGGCGATGCCAGGACCGGTGGCCTTGACATAGACGCGGGCGGCGCCTGCCGTCAGCGTCGTCGCGCTACTCAGCGGCAATGTGCAGTCAACATCCGAGAACACGGCGCCGCGCGAAGTGCTGACGGTGACGGTGCCGCCTTGCGCCACGCCGCTGACGAAGTTGCTCACGTTGACCGCGTAGCACTCGTTGGTGTTGGCGCTGGCCAGTACAACGCCGTTGATGTCGACTGCTGTGATCGAGAAGGCGGCGGTGCTGATGGCGATCGACGCGTTGGCCGATTCGCCCAGAGCGCGCACAGTGACGACGTCGCTGCCGGTGCGGCTGGCGGTGTAGCTGAGCACCAGCTTGCCGGCCGAATCGGTGATGTTGCTGCCGTTCTTGGCCACCAGCGAATTGATCGCGGCGCTGAAGCTGACCGGCGTGTTGGCCAGTGGCGCGTCGGCCGAATCGAACAATGCCACCGTGACGTCGCTGCTGGCGCCGAGGTTGACCGTGTTGCTGGCGTTGACCGTGATGCGGGTGCCGGCGACGTTGACCTTGACGACGACGACCGGGGCGCCGGCGACGTTGCCCGACACCGTGATGACGCGGGTGGTCGGATCGGTGCCGGTGGCCAGGTTGACGCTGGCCACGCCGTTGACATCGGTATTGACCTGCGAGGCGCTCAGCGCACCGGAGTCGGTGGCGAACGTGACGCGGGTGTTCGGCATGACGACATTGTTCGAGTCGAGCACCAGCGCCTTGATCTGCACGGCGGTGCCGGTGGCGCCGGACGAGGCCAGCGTGCCGCTGCTCGACGTCAGCAGCAGCTTCGGCGTGGTCGACGTGGACGTAGTGACGGTGACGGTCTTGGCTGGCGACGTGGCCGAACCGGACGTTGCGGTAATGCTGATCACGCGCGCCGAGGAATCACCCTTGACGTTGAGCTTTTCGGTCACCGTGCCGGTGGCGTCGGCGATCCGGTTGGTATTGGTGACGTTGCCGGAGCTGGCGCTGAAGTCCACTTTGGCGCCGGGAATCGCATTATTGTTGGCGTCCTTGACGATCGCCGTCAGGATCACTTCGGTGCCGTCGGCGCCGGAGGCGGCGATGGTCGACGCGCTGGTGACCAGCGTGACATTCGCCGCGGTCGCCGCGCCCGGCGTGGTGCCGGGGGCGCCAGGCACGGTGCCCGGGCTGCCGCCGCCGCCGCCGCAGGCGGACAGGGCCGCGGCGACCAGGCCTGCCGTGGCGAAGTGGCTAAACGCACGCCAGGAAAATTTGTTCAGATTCGGCAGCATGGGTGCTCCAGAGATTAATTTTTAAGAAAATGCAAATTTATTGGGTCGGGACGCTGTCGGCGACGATCTTCGGCGTCAGAAACACCAGCAGTTCGGTCTTCGACGTTTCGCGGCCGGTCGTCTTGAACAGGTGGCCCAGCACCGGCAGGTCGCCCAGCAGCGGCACCTTGGTGTCGGTGGTGCGTTCCTGCTGCTGGTAAATGCCGCCGAGCACCACGGTGCCGCCGTTTTCGACCCGCACCTTGGTCTTGACGTGCTGGTTGTTGATGGCGAAACCGGCCGGCGTGATGTCGCCTTTCGAATCCTTGTTCACTTCCACTTCCAGCACGACGTTGCCGTCCGGCGTGATCTGCGGCGTCACTTCCATCCGCAAATTGGCCTTCTTGAACGTGATCGACGTCGCGCCGCTGCTGGTGGCGACCTGGTATGGCAGCTCGATACCCTGCTCGATGATGGCGACCATCTTGTCTTCGGTCAGGATGCGCGGGCTGGAGATGATCTTGCCCTTGCCATCGGCTTCCAGCGCCGACAGCTCCAGGTTCAGGAAGCGGTTCGCCGCTGCCGAAAACAGGCTGAAGGCAATCGTCGCCGGCGGAATCGTGCCGATCGCGGCGGCCGGCAGGTTGAGGAACTGGGTATTGTTGAACGAATCGGAGCCGGCGGGAATCTGGCCGGTGGCCTGGCCGACGCCGTTGATGTTGCCCGTCAGCGCCAGGCGGTTGTTGCCGTTGACCTGGTAACCGGAATCGCCGCCGCGCAAGGTGCGCATGTCGGAAAAGCCCAGCTTGGCGCCGAGGTTGCGGCTGAAGCTGTCGCTGGCCTCGACCAGGCGCGCCTCGATCAGCACCTGCTTGGACGCGACGTCGGTCTTCTGGATCAGGCGGCGGATGTCTTCGATCTTCGATGCCAGGTCGGTCACGAACAGCTGGTTGGTGCGCGCATCGATGATGGCGCTGCCGCGCTTGGACAGCACGCGGTTGCGGCTGTCTGCGCCGCCGTCGAGGCCGAACACGGTGCGGAACGACTCGGCCTTCTGGTAGTTGAGCTGGAAGATTTCCGAGCGCAGCGGCTCGAGGTCGGCGATCTGGGCGCGCTGTTCGAGCTCGAGCTTTTCCTTGGTCAGCAATTCTTCCTTCGGCGCGATCCACAGCACGGTGCCGTTCTTGCGCATGTCGAGGCCCTTGGCCTGCAGCACCACGTCGAGCGCCTGGTCCCACGGTACTTCTTTCAGGCGCAACGTCAGGTTGCCGGTTACCGAATCGCTGGTGATGATGTTCAGGCCGGAGATGTCGGCAATGGCTTGCAGCGCGGCGCGCACTTCGACGTTCTGGAAGTTGAACGACAGCTTTTCGCCGCGGTAGCCCTGGGTGCCCTGCGTCAGGCGGTTCGGGTCTTCCTTGATCGGCTTGACGTCGATCACGAGCTGGGTGTCGCTTTGGTAGACGGTCTGTTCCCACAGGCCGCGCGCTTCGATCGTCATGCGCGCGTTGTCGCCTTGCGGCACGGTCGTGATCAAGGCCACCGGGGTGCCGAAGTCGGTCACGTCGAGCCGGCGGCGCAGGCTCGGCGGCAGGCCGGTCTTCATGAAGTCGACCACGACGGTGTTGCCGACCTGGCGCACGTCGACGGCGACCTGGCTGTTCGGCAGGTCGACGACGATGCGCCCTTCGCCGTTGGCGCCCTTGCGGAAATCGAGGTCGCGCAAGGTCTGGCGGCCGACCGGGCGCGCGTCCGCTGCCTGCACTGGAATGCCGGCGCTGTTGACCGCTTGGGCGACGCCGCCGGAGCCTTCGATGGTGACGATGACGGACTTGCCGTCAATTGCGGCGGCGTAGTTCAGCGCGCGCTTGAGATTGAGCACGAGGCGGGTGCGCTCGCCCGCCTGCACCACGTTGATCGCGCGCAGGTCGCCGAGGTTGACGTCCTGCGAATTTTTGCCGGTGCTGTTGACCGTGGCGCCGAAGTCGAGCGCAATGCGGGTCGGATTGGTGATCGAAAAACCGATCGGCAACTTGGTCGGCGCCTGCTTCATGGCGATGTTGACCACCACGTTCGAGCCTTGCTGGTTGGCCGTGATCGATTCGATCGCGTTGTCCTGGGCCATCGCCACGCTGCTCATCAAGGACAGCATCAGGATTGCGCCGAGGCGTGCCACCGGGCCCATCAGGCCGGCGGCGCCGTTCATTTTGAATGCGATCATTTCTTGGTCTCCTTGCTTTCCTGCAATTCCAGCTTCGACAGTCGCTCGACCCACTCGCCGCCGGCATCCTGAACCACTTCCTTGATATTGACTGCGCCTTCGCTCACGCCGGTGACGAGCCCGTAGTTCTGGCCGATGCGCTGGCCGGCCTTGACCTGGTGCACCGCGCGGTCGATCTGCAGCAGCGCGTACGTGGTGCCGGCCTTCTGGATCACGCCGACCATGGTGAAGGTGTCGAGCGGATAGCTCTCGAGCAGCTCCTTGCGGCGGTCCATGTCAGGCTGGTACTTCGCGTCCGACTTTTCGGCGGCGCGGGCCAGTTCGGCCAGCAGCTTGTTGGGGCTGTACGGGTCGATCGCGTCCTGCGCCGCGTAGGCGAACGGGATGAACGTTTTCGGCTCGGCGATCGGCACCACCGACACCTTGGTGTCCTTCTTGACCTGCGCCATCCAGTCCTGCACTTCCTTGACGTCGCTGGCGCTGCAACCGGCCAGCAGCAACGCCGCCGTCAAAGTGGCAACCGTGCGGATCATCGTCATTTGGCGGCTCCCTTGGCCAGCTTGGCCTTGACGGCGCGCGCCTTGCGCTGCGCGCTGGCTTCTTCCGGATCGAGGTAGCGGAACGTCTTGGCGACGGCGTCGAGCGTGAGCACGCCGTCCTTGCCGGCCGTCAGCGCCATGTTATTGAGGGTGACGATACGCTGCAGGTTGGCCATGTCGGCGGCGAACGCGCCGATGTCGTGGTAGCTGCCGTTGACGCGGATGTCGATCGCCTGCTCGGCGTAGTAATCGCGCACCACCACCTGGCCCGGGCGGAACAGGTCGAACTGCAGGCCGCGGCCAAGGCCCGCCTGGTTGATGTCCGACAACAGCGCCGCCATCTCGGCCTTGCTCGGCAACTGCTTTTGCAGCCGCTCGACGTACTGGTCGACCTGCACCCGCTGCACTTGCAGCGCGTCGAGGTTGATCGCCTGCGCCATCTTGATCTTGTATTCCTCGCGCAGGCGCTGTTCGTCCTGCGCCAGCCGGTCCTGGTCTTCGAACTGGGTGCTCCAGTAGCCAAAGTAGCCGAGGGCGACGACGCCGGCCATCACGCCGATGGCGCACAGCACCCGCGGCGCCAGCGGCCACAGGCCGGGATGGCGGCCGGCCAGGCCCTGGAACTGGGCCGACAGCTGCGCGCCGATTTCTTTCAGATTAATGTCCATGAAGTATCCGATCGGCGCTTAAGGGGTGACGCCGGCGGCGACCACGGTGACTATCGGCTGGCCCGGCTTCGGCACGCCCTTGACGGCGTCCTTGTCGCGCGGGCGCTTGATGCCGACCACCAGGGTGAATTCGACGACCTTCTTGCCGGTCTTGCTTTGCGTCAGCGCCACCGCCTTCACTTCGGTCAGTTCCGGCTTTTCCAGCCACGGCGAGGCGCCGGCCAGGTTGCGCAGCATTTCGGCGACCCGCTCCTGCGACTGCGCGTAGCCGGTCAGCGACACGCGCTGGCCGTCCTGCTTGAACGACTTCAGGTAGACCCCGGTCGGCGTCTGCTTGACCAGCTCGTCGAGCAGGTAGACTGGCTGGTTGCGGTCGCCCTGCAGATCTTCGACCGCCTGCTGGCGCGCCTTCAGCGCTTCGATTTCCTGCTTGAGCGTGGCGATCGCGACAATTTTCTTGTCGAGTTCGGCGTTGGCGTTGCTCAGCACCAGGTTGCGCTCGTTCTGGATCGAGATGCGCGATGCGTTGTAGCCGCCGACGACCAGCACCACGGCCACGCCGAGGATGCCGCCGAGCGCCATCAGGGCGACGAACGCGGTTTTTTTCTGTTTGCGTTTTTCTTCGCGGTGCGGAAGAAGGTTAATTCTGATCATCAGCCAAATCTCCTCAGCGCCAGGCCGCAGGCAACCAGGTAGGCCGGCGCTTCGGCGCGCAGCTGCGATTCGCGCACGCCGGGCCCGAGCTGCATGCCCTTGAACGGCGACACGATGGCGCTGGAAATCTTGGTGCGGCTGGCAACGATATCGAGCAGGCCGGGAATCAGCGCGCAGCCGCCGGCCAGGTACAGTTGGTCGACGCGGGTGTACGGCGTCGACGTGTAGAAAAACTGGATCGCGCGCGTCACTTCCAGCGCGGCGTTCTCGAGGAACGGTCCGAGCAGGTCGGCCTGGTAATTTTCCGGCAGGTCGCCGGCCTTCTTCTTGTTCTCGGCTTCTTCGAACGACAGGCCGTAGGCGCGCACGATGTCCTGCGTCAGCTGGTTGCCGCCGAACGGCTGCTCGCGCTCGTAGATGGTGTTGCCGCCTTCCATCACCGAAATGTGGGTGACCTGGGCGCCGATCTGGAACAGCGCGACGATCTGGTCCTGGCCGCCGGAAATGCGGTCGGCGACGCGTTCGAGCGCGGCGCGCGCGGCGTACGATTCGATGTCCATCACCACCGCCGTCAGGCCGGCCGCTTCGGCAATTGCCACGCGGTCCTCGACTTTTTCCTTGCGCGCCGCCGCCAGCATGACGTCCATGTCGTCGGGCGAATTGGCGGCCACGCCGAGCACGTCGAAATCGAGACTGACTTCGTCGAGCGCGAACGGGATGTACTGGCTCGCTTCGGATTCGACCTGCACCTCGAGCTGGTCTTCCGACAGGCCGGCCGGCAAGATGATCTTCTTGGTGATCACCGACGCCGGCGGCATGCCCAGCGCGACGAGCTTGACGCGGGTGCCGCTCTTTTTCCACACGCGGCGCACCGCGTCGGCGACCTGCTCCATGTTTTCGATGTTGCCGTCGACCACGGCGCCGCGCGGCAGCGGCTCGGAAGCGTAGCGCTCGACCCGCAGCACATCTTTGCCGGCGTCTGCCAGCTCGACCAGGCGAACGCCGGACGTGCTGATATCCAGGCCCAGCAAAGGGGGACTGGACTGTCCAAACAAGGAACCGAGATTGACCATACCGAGCGTGCTCCTCAACTACAACATCATTGCTAACGCTGCGAAAGTTTCCTGCAAGAACGAAAACTGACGTCGTACTAACAGGGAATTTGTTATAAAACCGCCATTTAGATCAGTAACATGAGGCAATACATTAAATCGTAGCAACAAGGCTTAGCCCATGTAAAGGTATTTCTGCATACCAACTTTATTGAGTTGGGCGGATAAACGACACTCTGTAAACCCTTTGCCATCTTAGTTGTCGGCTCGCTCACACCGCCTTAAAACGGGGTGTTCGACGTTGCCGCAGGCAAATTGTCGGCATGCTCGCGCCCGCCTTGAGCGGCTTGCGCAAAGGTCGCGGTGCACCGTGTACTCTAGGCCTGCCTTATAATTAGCCGCATCAATATAGCGAAAGATTCGACCCGCATGAGTTCCTCCCCTAAGGATGCCAAGAAGTCCCCTTCCCCAGCCGGCGGCGCGCGCAAGGCCACGCCCAAGCGGATTGCCCTGATCACCGTCGGCGTGCTGGCCGGTACCGCACTGGCCGGCGTACTGGTAGTCGTGTTCGCGCTGGCGATGGCGTATCCGAACCTGCCGGCGCTCGACTCGCTGACCGACTACCGGCCGAAGATGCCGCTGCGGATCTTTTCCGCCGACGGCGTGCTGATCGGCGAGTTCGGCGAAGAGCGGCGCAACCTGGTGCGCATCAACGAGATCCCCGACGTAATGAAAAAGGCCGTGCTGGCGATCGAGGATGACCGCTTCTACCAGCACAGCGGGGTCGACTACACCGGCATCCTGCGCGCGGCGGTGCACAACGCCACCGGCGGCGCGCGCCAGGGCGCCTCCACCATCACCCAGCAGGTGGCGCGCAATTTCTTCCTGTCGAGCGAGCAGACCTTCAAGCGCAAGGCGTACGAGGTGCTGCTGGCGTGGAAGATCGAAAAGAACCTCAGCAAGGACCAGATCCTCGAGGTCTACATGAACCAGATTTACCTGGGCCAGCGCGCGTACGGCTTCTCGTCGGCCGCGCAGATCTACTTTGGCAAGAGCATCAAGGACATCACCGTGGCCGAGGCGGCGATGCTGGCCGGCCTGCCGAAGGCGCCGTCGGCCTACAACCCGGTGGTCAACCCGAAGCGCGCCCGCACGCGCCAGCAATACATCCTGCAGCGCATGCACATGCTCGGCTACATCACGCCGGCCCAGTTCGAAGTCGCCAAGGCCGAGCAGCTGCGCATCAAGACCGACAGCGCCGAATTCGGCGTGCATGCCGAGTACGTCGCCGAGATGGCGCGCCAGCTGGTCTATGAGCAGTTCAAGGAAGAAACCTACACGCGCGGCCTGAACGTATTTACCACCGTCACCAAGGCGGACCAGGATGCGGCCTACCTGGCGCTGCGGCGCGGCGTGATGGATTACGAGAAGCGCCATCCGTACCGCGGTCCGGAAGCCTACATCGACATCCCGTCGCGGAAGGAAGACGCCGACGAGGCGATCGAAACCGAGCTGGCCGAGCATCCCGACAGCGACGACATCATCGCCGCGATGGTACTCAGCGCCACCCCGACCGGCATTACCGCCGTCACCGCGTCCGGCGAAGAGCTCAAGATCAGCGGCGCCGGGCTCGGCTTTGCGCAGTCGTGGCTGTCCGAAAAAGCGGCGCCGAACCGGCGCGTGCGGCGCGGCGCGGTGATCCGCGTGACGCAGGAAGGCGGCGCGACCTGGAGCATCACGCAGATGCCGCTGATCGAATCGGCGTTCGTCGCCGCCGACACCACCGACGGCGCGATCCGCGCGCTCGTCGGCGGCTTCGACTACAACCGCAACAAGTTCAACCACGTGACGCAGGCGTGGCGCCAGCCCGGTTCGTCGTTCAAGCCGTTCATCTATTCGGCGTCGCTCGAGCGCGGCCTGTCGCCGGCGACCGTCATCAATGACGCGCCAATCAGTTTCGATGCCGGCCAGACCGGCGGCCAGGCGTGGGAGCCGAAGAACTACGACGGCAAGTACGACGGGCCGATGACGATGCGCAAGGGCCTGACGAAGTCGAAGAACATGGTGTCGATCCGCATCCTGCACAAGATCGGCGCCAAGTACGGCCAGGAATACACCAGCCGCTTCGGCTTCGATGCCGACAAGAACCCGCCGTACCTGACGCTGGCGCTTGGCGCCGGCGCCACCACGCCGCTGCAGATGGCCGGCGCCTACGCGGTGTTTGCCAACGGCGGCTATCGCGTCAGCCCTTACCTGATCTCGAAGGTCACCGACGCCGATGGCAAGGTGCTGTCGCAGGCGGTGCCGGACCGCGCCGGCGTCGAAGCGAACCGCGTGATCGACGCGCGCAACGCCTTCCTGGTCGACAGCATGCTGAAAGACGTGGTGCGCTTCGGCACCGCCACCAAGGCGCTGTCGCTGAAGCGCCCCGACATTTCCGGCAAGACCGGCACCACCAACGATTCGATCGACGCCTGGTTCGCCGGCTACCAGTCGAAACTGGTGGCGATCGCGTGGATCGGCTACGACCAGCCGAAAAACCTGGGCAACAAGGAAACCGGCGGCGGGCTGGCATTGCCGATCTGGATCGGCTACATGCAAAAGGCGCTGAAGAATATTCCGGTCGAAGAACGTGAGGTGCCGGCCGGGCTGGTGCACGTTGGCGACGAGTACTACTACGCCGAGAATCCGCCGGGCACCGGCGTGCAGAGCCTCGACGTCGGCACGCGCGGCACGCCGGCCGAGGAAAAGCAGAAGGACGCGGTCAAGAACGAGCTGTTCTAACTGTCGGGAACGCCAGTTTTTATTTACAGCGTGATTTGCGCGCCGCCCTGGGCGCTGGCCAGCTGCGACAGCGCGGCGAACAGCTCGGAGCCGTCGCGCGTGTTGATCCAGTCGGCGCCAACCCGCTTGAAGTGGAAGCCGCCCGACTTGGCCGCCACCCACAGCTCCTGCATCGGCGCCTGGCTGTTGACGATGATCTTGCTGCCGTTGTCGATGAATTCGATTTCAAGCACATTGCCGCTGCGCTTGCATTCGACGTCGATCACGTCCTCGTCGTTGAGGCGGTCGAGTGTCGACTCGATCGTCGTCAGGGTCGATTCGGCCAGGTCCAGAAATTCTGTTTCGCTCATCATGCTACACTCCAATGTCTTAATCCAACCGTGATTCTAATCGTGAAGTCATCTCTTGCGCTCATCATCGGCATTGCAGCCCTCCTGGCCGGTTGCGGCCAGACCGGGCCGCTGTACATGCCAACGCCGCCCGCCAAGCCGGCCGCGCCATTGGCCGCACCTGCGATTCCCGTGAGCCCACCTTCTTCCCTACCGTCCGAGCAACGCTAAACCATGTCGCATTTCCCCTATCAAGACGGCGTCATGCACGCCGAAGGTATTCCCCTGCCCGCCATCGCCGAACAATTCGGCACGCCGACGTACGTCTATTCGAAGGTGGCTCTGCTGGAAAACTTCGACTCCTACGCCAACGCTTGCAGCGGGCGCGACGCGCTGGTGTGCTACGCGACGAAGGCCAACTCGAACCTGGCGATCCTCGACATCCTGGCGCGCCGCGGCGCCGGCTTCGACATCGTCTCGGGCGGCGAACTGCTGCGCGTGCTGGCCGCCGGCGGCGACCCGGCCAAGGTGATTTTTTCCGGCGTGGGCAAATCGGTCGCCGAGATGCGCCTGGCGCTGTCGCACGACATCCTGTGCTTTAACGTCGAGTCGATTCCGGAACTGCACCGCCTCAACGACGTCGCCGCCGAGATGGGCAAGACGGCGCGCGTGTCGCTGCGCGTAAACCCGAACGTCGACGCCAAGACCCACCCCTACATCGCCACCGGCCTGAAAGCGAACAAGTTCGGCGTCGCCTTCGACGATGCGCTGGCGACCTACCGTACCGCCGCCAGCCTGCCGCACCTGTTCGTTGCCGGCATCGACTGCCACATCGGCTCGCAGCTGCTCGACGACGCGCCGCTGCTCGAAGCGCTCGACAAGCTGATCGAACTGATCGACACGCTCGGCCACGAAGGCATCGTGCTGCACCACCTCGACATCGGCGGCGGCCTGGGCATCAACTACGGCGAAGTGGGCGAAGCGGCGCCGGTGCCGGTGGCCGACTACCTCGGCCGCCTGTTCGAGAAAATTGACGCCTGGCGCGCCGCGCGCTACGACGGCGCGCCGATCAAGGTCATCTTCGAGCCGGGCCGCTCGATCGTCGGCAACGTCGGCGTGCTGCTGACCACGATCGAATACCTGAAACCCGGCGCGACGAAGAATTTCTGCGTCGTCGATGCGGCCATGAACGACCTGATGCGCCCGGCGCTGTACCAGGCGTGGATGGGCGTGCAGTCGGTCACCCCGCGCGAAGGTGAAGCGGCCAACTACGACGTCGTCGGACCGGTGTGCGAGTCGGGCGACTGGCTGGCGCACGACCGCGTGTTGTCGGCCCACGCCGGCGACCTGCTGGCCATCATGAGCGCCGGCGCCTACGGCATGACGATGTCTTCGAACTACAACACGCGCGGCCGCGCCGCCGAGATCATGGTCGACGGCGACCAGGTGCACGTCGTGCGCCAGCGCGAAAACCCGGCCGACCTGTTCGCCCTCGAGTCGCTGATCAAGTAACTGCGTCATACGCCGCGCCGCGCGGCCGTTGCCAACGGCGCGCGCGGCGCCGGCTTCGCCAGTTTCCAGTACATCCTCAATCCCAGCAGCACCGCGACGATGGCGCCGAAAATGATCGGCTCCTGAAAGTCGTTCTTGCCTGCCTTCATCCACCAAAAATGCAAGATGCCCAGTGGCGCGATCAGGTAGATCAGCCGGTGCAGCCATTGCCAGCGCTTGCCGCCGAGGCGCCGGATCATGCCGTTGGTGCTCGTCACGGCAAGCGGGATGAGCAGCACGAAGGCGATGAAGCCGACCGTGATGAACGGGCGCTTGACGACGTCCTTCCACAGCTCGGCGACGTCGAAGAAATGGTCGAACCACAGGAACGTCATGAAGTGCAGGAACGCGTAGAAGAAGGCGAACAGTCCAATCTCGCGGCGCAGCTTGACCAGCCAGTTCCAGCCGGTAAAGCGGCGCAGCGGCGTCACCGCCAGCGTCAGGCACAGGAAATACAGCACCCAGTCGCCGGTGCCGCGCGTGATGTGTTCGAGCGGCTCGACCAGCTGGCCGCTGATGGTCAGGTAGGCCATCTTTGCCACCGGCACCAGCGCCAGAGCGAACACGGCGCCCTTGATCGCGGTCAGTTGCCGCGGGGTGGGATTTAACGCCATGGCATCAGAAGTTCTTTTTCAGGTCCATGCCGGTGTACATCCACGCGACCTGCGGGTAGCCGTTGAACATCAGCGTCTTGCGCTTTTTCTGGAAGAAGCCGTCTTCGCCGATGCGCCGCTCGCTGCCTTGCGACCAGCGCGGGTGGTCGACGTCGGGATTGACGTTCGAGTAGAAGCCGTATTCGTTCGGCGCCGACACGTTCCAGGCGGTGCGCGGCATCTCCTTGACGAAGCGGATCTTGACGATCGACTTGGCCGACTTGAAGCCGTATTTCCACGGCACCACGATGCGCACCGGCGCGCCGTTCTGGTTCGGCAACACCTGGCCGTACATGCCCATCGTCAGAAGCGTCAGCGGATGCATCGCCTCGTCCATGCGCAGGCCCTCGACATACGGCCACTCGAGCACGGGACTGCGTATGCCGGGCATCTGCTTCGGGTCGGCCAGGGTGGTGAATTCGACGAACTTGGCGTTGCCGTTCGGCTCGACGCGCTTGATTAGCTCGGACAGCGAAAAACCCTGCCACGGAATGACCATCGACCAGCCCTCGACGCAGCGCAGCCGGTAGACGCGCTCTTCGATCGGCGCCAGCTTCAGCAGACCGTCGATGTCGAGCGTCATCGGTTTTTTGATTTCGCCTTCGATCGAGACCGTCCACGGACGCGTCCTGAGCGTATGGGCGTTGACGGCCGGCTCGGACTTGTCGGTGCCGAACTCGTAGTAGTTGTTGTAGGTCGACGCATCCTTGAACGGCGTCTGCTTGTCGAGCGCGGAATAGGCGGGATTGAGCTTGCCGGCCAGCTTTTGCGGCGCGGTCGTCTGGGCAAACGCCTCGCGGTTCGCCATCTCCCACAGCGCCGAGCCGGCCACGGCGCCCGCCGCCATCTGCTTGATGAACTTGCGGCGCGATTCGTACACTTCCTGCGGCGTAATTTCAGATGAAAACGGCAGATCGAGGCCGTTCGGACTACGTTTGATCAGCATGGCTTCTCCGGCAATTTCAATGGTGTAAGGTTTGTCGTGGACACAACACCAACCTTACACCATCTTGCCGAAACTTTCAGGGGCTACGAAATCCTTACAACTTGCCGTACGAGTGCAAACCCGACAGGAACATGTTGACGCCCAGGAAAGCGAACGTCGTCACCAGCAAGCCGACCAGCGCCCACCAGGCCGCCACGCGTCCGCGCAGGCCCGACATCAGGCGCATGTGTAGCCAGGCGGCGTAATTGAGCCAGACGATCAGCGCCCAGGTTTCCTTCGGATCCCACGACCAGTAACCGCCCCACGCTTCCGCCGCCCACAGCGCGCCGAGAATGGTGGCCACGGTGAAGAACGCGAAGCCGACCGAGATCGCCTTGTACATCACGTCGTCGAGCACTTCCAGGGCCGGCAGGCGGTCGACCAGGTAGCCGTGCGACTTGAGCAGGTAGGCCGTGCCGACCATGGCCGCCAGCGCGAAGGTGCCGTAGCCGATGAAGTTGGCCGGCACGTGGATCTTCATCCACCAGCTCTGCAGTGCAGGCACGAGCGGCTGGATGTCGGCGGCGTCGCGGGTGACGGTGTACCACAGCAGGAAAGTGACGGCGGCCGAAATGACCAGCATGACGAAGGCGCCGAGCTGGCGGGTGCTGTAGTGCTGCTCGTAGTACAGGTAGAACATGGCGGTGATCAGCGCGAACAGGATGAACACCTCATACAGGTTCGACACCGGGATGTGGCCGACGTCGGCGCCGATCAGGTAGGACTCGAACCAGCGCACCATCATGCCGGTGAAGCCGAGCACAACGCCTGCCCAGCACAGCTTCGAGCCGACCGCCGAACCGAAGTCCGAGCGCGCGACCAGGCCGATCCAGTAGAACACGGTCGAGAACACGAACATCGCGCTCATCCACAGGATGGCGGACTGTGACGACAGCATGTACTTGAGGAAGAATTTCTTGTTCGCCATGTCGAGGTTGCCGGCGTACAGCGCGATCGCCCACAGCGACAGCAGCGCCACCAGCGGCATCAGCCAGCGCACCGGCTTCCAGTGCCAGCCGAGCGCGGCGAAGGTCGGCGCGGCCAGCAGCAGGATCGCCTTTTCGTAGACGTCCATGTAGGCGCCGTAGCGCGACAGGCCGAACAGCGCGCCGCCCAGCAGCACGGCGGCGAACAGCCAGTCGAGCGCGCCGAGGCGCTTGAAGTAGCCGGGGGTTTGCGAATAGGTGTGTGGTTGCGATATTTCCATCTTGCTCTCCTGATTGCAACGTCGGGGTCAGACCTAGGTCTGACCCCCACGTGTTGGCGGCCGGCGCGGGGGCCCCCCCACCACCCCCCCACACCCCAATGGGCCACAGACCAGTGAGATAGG
>NZ_JAFCWM010000015.1:116096-162030 GCF_049897565.1 Massilia sp. TWR1-2-2
GGGGGTTTTGCTATTTGGTGTGGGTTGCCTATTTTCCACTCTGGCCCCCCTTTTTCAACCGGGGGGGCCCCCCCTGGGTCGCCCCCCGACGTGTTGGCGGCCGGCGCGGTCGACCGCGCACAGCCAGCTTACGCCGATTGCGGCAGCTTCGCTTTCATGTCGTTAAATTCGTGCTCAAAATCAAGCGTCTTGCGCTGGGTGCTCATTGCCATCAGCGCTTGGCTGCCGTGGCCGTCGGCGCCGTCGCCGAGCCACACCCACAGGCGCCGTTCGCGGATATAGAACATCGAGAACACCCCGAGCACCAGGAACAGGCAACCCAGGTAGACGACGTTCTTGCCGGGCGAGCGCGACACCTGCAGCACCGACGCCTTGATCTCGACGAATTCATCTAACTGCAGGTACACCGGGGCGCCGTAAAAGAAACTGTCCGACAGCGCATTGGTGGCCAGCTGCAGGAAGCGCGCATGGTTGTCGTCGGCGGTCACCGCTGCTTCGCCGTCGCGCGCGCGGGCGGCCTGCCACAGCTCCCACAAGGTGCCGTTGAGCATTTTGAGGAAGATGTTGGCGGCCTTGCGCTGCTCTTCCTGCGGCACCTTCAGCGAACCGATGAATTCGGATACCGCCACGAAGCCGCCCTGCTTGCCGTCGCCGGCGAAGATGGCCAGCGTTTTCGCGCTCGACTGTTCCAGCTGGGCGGCCAGCGCCAGCGCATCGCTTGACGCCCCCGGCGGAATGGCGCGTTTTGCGTAGCGTTCGGCGGCCAGCTGGCGCAGCGCCGGGTCGGCCAGCGCGGCGCGCAGGCGCATCCATTCGCGCACGCTGTGGTTGTCGTCGGCGGGAATGCGCAGGAAGCTGAACGGGTCGGATGGCGAAATGCGCATGCCGGCCAGGAACACCTGGGCGCCGTCGACGGTGACCGGCTGCATGTAGTTCTGGTATTCGCGCGCCTGGCCGGTCTTGTCGCGCAGCTTGTACTGCACGCTCGGGCCGACGTTTTTCAGGTCCTTGTTGTTGGCGTTCTTGGCGGCCGAACCGGAATGCTTGTCGAGGCTGGCGGCGAACTGGTCGTTCAGGCTCTCGCCCTTGGTCACCGCGCGCGCATCCTGGCCGCCGATGTTTTCCACGTTGAACGGCCGAAAGCCGGTCCACTCGACCGAATACTGCTCGTCGCCGCGCTTGAGGTCAGTGGCGGCGTTGACTTCGCCGGCCAACGCGAAAGCACGGCTGTCGGTGCCGGCCATCGGAAAGCCCGTCAGTTTGAGCTTGCTGCCGCCGTCTTCGAAGCTCGACTGGTACATCGCCACGCCCTTGTAGATCAGCGGCTCGTTGACCTTGATGGTGGCCGGGAACGTCTTGCCCGTCTCGTGGTCGCGGATGACGACGTCGCTGGCGAACAGCTTGGGCATGCCGGTCGAGTAGAAATCGATGGTGAATTTCTTCAGCAGGATGGTAAACGGCAGGTCCTGCACCAGCACGCCGGAAGCCTGCGGGATGATGGCGACGTTGCTGCTCTGCCCTTCCGGAATCATGGTGTTGCCGCGGAACGTAGGATTGCCCAGGCCGAGGCGGTGCTGCGCGGGAATGTCGGCGATGACGCCGCTGCCGGCAAATGGCGTCTTGCCCATGAACCACTGCTGGAAGCGGATTGGCAAGTCCGAGTCGAGCATGCCGCCGAGCAGGATGATGATGATGGCGCTGTGCGCGAAGATGTAGCCGAGCTTGTTGGCGGCGCCCTTCTTGGCCGCCACCAGCGTGCCGTGGCCCTTGTCGACGACCTTGGCGCTGTAGCCGGCGTCGGCCAGCCGCGCCACGGTCTGGCGCGCCAGTTCGGCGCGCGGCAGCGCGCTGCTCCACTCGGCCTTGTGGTGGAAGTTGCGCAAGGAAACTTCGCGCACGTTCTCGCGCCAGCTGCGCATGTCCTTGATCATCTTCGGGCCGTTGCGCGCGATGCACAGGCCGGTCGACAGGATCAGGAAGGTCAGGATCAGCAGGAACCACCAGGCCGAATACACCGCGTACAGGCCGAGCTTGTGGAACACTTCGAACCAGAACGGACCGAACTGGTTGACGTAGTTCGGCATCGGCTCGTTCTGCTTCATCACGGTGCCGATCATCGCGGCGATGGCGATGATGGTCAGCAGGCTGATGGCAAAGCGCATCGACGACACCAGCTCGACCGCGTCGGCGAGGCCGCGGCGTCTGGTCTTGAGTTCAATTCCGGTGGTACTCATGGGGACAAATTCCTGTGCTGCGGCCAAACCAAAGCCGCGAGGATACCAACAAAAAGGGCAGCCCGCTTTCGCTGCCGCCCTTTTCCGCTGGTACCGGCTGGCGCGCCTGTCAGACGCGCCACCGTTTTATTTCTGGATTGTTGCAGATCGGCGCGTTACTTCAGGCCGGCAATGTAATCGGCAACCGCCTTCATTTCGTCGTCCGACATGCGCTTGGCCAGGGCCGACATCGGCGCACTGTTCTTGCGCGCGCCGCCGCGGAAGCTGACCAGCTGGGCAACGGTGTAGTCCTGGTGCTGACCGGCCAGGCGTGGATACTGGATCGGGATGCCCGCGCCGTTGGCGCCGTGGCAGCTGGCGCAGGCGGCGACGCCCTTGTCGGCGATGCCACCGCGATAGATCTTGCGGCCCAGGTCGAGCGTTTCCTTGTTCTTGGCGGCGCCCGCCTTTTGTTTCTGCGCGCCGAGGTAGGCAGCGACGTCTTTCTTCTCGGCGTCCGTCAGCATCTTGGCGTACAAGGTCATGACCGGGTGGTTGCGGTCCGGGCCGGTGAAGTCGACCAGCTGCTTGTAGACATAGTTCTCGACCTGGCCGGCCAGCTTCGGGTTGGCGGCGATGGTCGAATTACCGGCCGCGCCGTGGCACGACACGCAAGCGGGCAGGCTGCGGGCGGCGTCGCCCGCATCGTACAGGGTGCCGCCCTTGGCGGCATCGGCCTTGACCGCGGCTGGCGCGGCAGCGCCGTGGGCTTGTTCGGCAGCGCCGGCCAGGCCGGACAGCGCCAGGGTTGCCACCAGAAAGGACTTCACAAATGCCGCACCGGCGGACGGTAAACAAACACGATTCATTCAAACACCCTGAGACGAGTCAAAAAATTAGTTTTATACAAAGATCCACGGCGCGATGCGGAGAGCATCAACCATGCCTGCGAACCAAATGAACACGGCTTCGCAATAATCGTAACCCCTTATTGTACAATAGCTTTCTCGCGTTATCGCCCCCTTTTCTTGCAATTTCTGTCTACTCCATGTCCAAACTCTGGCAAGCCCGCTTCTTTACCACCGTCAATCAACTGCGCGATCTGCCCGATACGAAGGCGCCTGAAATCGCTTTCGCCGGCCGCTCGAACGCCGGCAAATCGACCGCCATCAACATCCTGACGAACCAGAAGGGTCTGGCGTTCGCGTCGAAGACGCCTGGCCGCACCCAGCACATCAACTACTTCTCGATCGGCGGCGCGCACGTCGGCCAGCACCGCAAGGACGCCACCATCGTCGAGGAAATCGAAGCGTTCCTGGTCGACCTGCCCGGCTACGGTTACGCCGAAGTGTCCGGCTCGGCCAAGCTGCACTGGCAAAAGCTGCTGGGCGACTACGTCCAGCGCCGCGAGCAGCTCGCCGCGCTGGTGCTGATCATGGACTCGCGCCGCCCGTTTACCGAACTCGACGTGCAAATGCTCGAATGGTTCGCCCCCACCGGCAAGCCGATCCACTGCATCCTGACCAAGGCCGACAAGCTCAACCGCAACGAATCGACCAACGTGCTGCGCCAGGCGCGCATGATGCTCGACAGCTACGTCGACGAAGACGGCGAAGGCTTCCCGTTCACGGTGCAGCTGTTCTCTGCGCTGAAGCGGGTCGGCATCGACGAAGCGAACGCCAAGATCATCGACCTGCTCGGCCTGACCGACATCCCGGCCGATCCGGGCGCCGAGCTGGTCGACCCGGTCGACAGCGACGATTAACTTTTCTACCTGAAAGCGCGCCCATGCCTGCCCACACTTCCGCCGCCTATCCTGCCATCCGCCTGCGCCGCATGCGGCGCGACCCGTTTTCGCGCGCGCTGATGCGCGAGAACACGATCACCGCCTCCGACCTGATCTACCCGGTGTTCATCCTCGACGGCGCCGGCCAGCGCCAGCAGGTGGCGTCGATGCCGGGCGTGGAGCGGGTGTCGGTCGATTTGCTGATGGAAGTGGCGCAGGAATGCGTGGCGCTCGGCATTCCGGTGCTGGCGATTTTCCCGGTCATCGATGCGTCGCTGAAGACGTACGACGGCATCGAGGCGACCAACCCGGACGGGCTGGTGCCGCGCGCGGTCAAGGCGCTCAAGGAGCGCTTCCCGGAGCTGGGCATCCTCACCGACATCGCGCTCGACCCGTACACCACGCACGGCCAGGACGGCCTGCCGGACGAATCGGGCTACATCGTCAACGAGCTGACCATCGACATGCTGATCGGCCAGGCGCTCACGCACGCCGCCGCCGGCGTCGACGTGGTGGCGCCGTCGGACATGATGGACGGGCGCATCGGCGCCATCCGCGCCGCGCTCGAGGAAGCCGGCCATATCCATACCCGCATCATGGCCTATTCGGCCAAGTATGCCTCGGCGTTTTACGGCCCGTTTCGCGACGCCGTCGGTTCGTCCGCCAACCTCGGCAAGGCCGACAAGAACACTTACCAGATGGATCCGGCCAACAGCGACGAAGCGCTGCGCGAAGTCGGCCTTGACCTGGCCGAAGGCGCCGACATGGTCATGGTCAAGCCCGGCATGCCGTACCTGGACATCGTGCGCCGCGTGAAGGACGAGTTTCGCGTGCCGACGTTTGCCTACCAGGTCAGCGGCGAGTACGCGATGATCAAGGCGGCCGCGCAAAACGGCTGGCTCGACCACGACAAGGTGATGATGGAATCGATGATGGCGTTCAAGCGCGCCGGCGCCGACGGCGTGCTGACGTACTTCGCGCGCGACATCGCCCGCCTGCTGCGCGACAAGCGCTAAGTTTACACCCGGGGTCAGTGCCGACATTCGGACACGGCCCCGGCTGTACAGAAAGTCCGATCATGCGAATTGCAGCCGGCATCCTGCTGACAGTCCTGCTGCTGTACACGGCAGCCGCCGCCGCAGGGCGACCCTACACTGGCCAAGCTTGTCGACATCGGCGGTGGCGTCTAGTCGTGACCGCGGTGCTGTCCCATGCCTTCGCGCTGCGCACTTTGCTGGATCTCGGCGATGTCATCCAATCCCACCTCCCCGGCAAGCTCCTCGCCGCCGGGAATGTCGGCCGGCTCGTCGCTCAGGCCGCCCGGCTGGCCGGTCATCGATTCGTTGCCTCCCATGCCGGCGCCGCCGGTCATGCCGCTCCGGCCGGCGCCGATATCGTGCAAATCGCCGCCGTGCTCGCCACCCATGCCGCCGGAATGCTGGCCGCCATGGCCGGCCATTCCCGCATACCCGCCCTGGTCGGCGGCCTTCTGCTCGTTGCCGGCGGCGGCGCCTTGCCCGGGCGATCCGGATTGATTGCCGTCGTCAGGTTTTGCGTTCTGTGGATTCGGATTTTGCTCGGTCATGGCTATCTCCCGTGCGATGCCGGCGCTGTCATGCGCCGGCCGGAGTGACATGCTCAGCGCCGGTCAAAAGCGAGTCAGTAGGCGCACGTGCCTGGCCGCTGTAGGAATGGCCTCGGCACGTGGCCTGGTTCTCAGCGCCCGCGCTTATATTCCGGGAACATTTCCTTGAACAAGAACGCCTGCAGCTCGGCCGTGTCGGCCGGCCGCGCGCTCATCGTCACCACCCGTTGCAGGCGGTGCGAATCCCACTCGAAGTCGCCGGTTTTTTCCTTGCGTATCAGCTCGATCATCTTCTTGACGACGGCAATCTCGACATCGGGTTCGCCGCCCACTTCCACCGTTACCTGCTGCAGCCAGCGGCGCTTGAAATTGGGGTTCCAGCCGCGGAACTTGAGGTCGGCGCTGAGCGACGTCTTGTTGGTGAGGGTAAACACGCCGCCGGTTTCGTTCTTGTCGTCGCCGCGGCTGCGGCCGTTGGCGGCGGCAATGTTGGCTTTGGCGATGCGGTCGGCGCGCGCATTTTCGCTTTCCTCGGCCGGCTGGTCGCTCGGCTCCTTCGCCCCGCGGGCCTTGCGGCGCGCCTCGACATAGGCCTGCATGTCGACTTCCTGCGGCGGCGGCGACAGCACCGGCTTCGGATCGGCCACCACCACGTCGACCGGCTTTTCGTTTGGCAAGGTAATCGTGTTGGGCAGGCGCTTGACCTGTACCGGCGTCGACTTCGTCACCTTTTTCGGCGCCTGCTGCTGCTGCGGTTTCGGTTTCGGTTTGCCCGGCGGCAGCGGCGCGACGTACACCATCGTCCCGCCGGACGGTGGCGGCGCATGCTTTTCGGTCTTCGGCTGCACCAGGTAGATCGCCACCAGCAGCAAGTGCAGCAGGATCGTCGCCACCACCCCGGTACGGTTCGGGCCGCGACGGTCCCACGGACTCACCGTGGCAGGCAGAGCCTGGCCGCAGTGTTCGCAAATACCGTTATTGTCGGGCGAAAAGTGGGAATGATCACGCAAAATGAAAACAACTCCTGGAACGGCGTCGATGCGACGCGGCAGAGCCGCAGTCTAACCGTTTTGCGCAGCATGCGCACGGCGGCTCACTTGCAGAGCTTATAAGATTGCCGCCGTGCAGCCTGTTACACTGTGTATCAGCAACAGCAACTAGCCGGTGCGCCGCACCGGCTGCGGCGCCTGTGCGCGCGCCACCAGTTTCTCCGGCGCCGCGTGCGGTTCGTCAGCCACGTCGAAGGCGGCGAGCTGCTGGTTGGTCATCGGCCCGCTGCCGCTGTAGCGGTCGAGGAACAGGTAGATTACCGGCGTGATGTACAGCGTGATCACTTGCGAGAACAGCAGGCCGCCGACCACGGCCAGGCCGAGCGGCTGGCGCAGTTCGGCGCCGGCGCCGATGCCCAGCGCGATCGGCAAGGCGCCCATCAGCGCCGCCAGCGTCGTCATCAGGATTGGCCGGAAGCGCAGGATGCACGCCTGGCGGATCGCGTGCTCCGGCGTCATGCCGCCGTTGCGCTGGGCGTCGAGGGCAAAGTCGATCATCATGATGGCGTTCTTCTTGACGATCCCGATCAGCATCAGGATGCCGATGATGGCGATCATCGTCAGGTCGAGCCCGAACAGGCGCAAGGTCAGCAGCGCGCCGACGGCCGCCGACGGCAGGCCGGCCAGGATGGTCAGCGGGTGGATGTAGCTCTCGTAGAGCACGCCGAGCAGCACGTAGATCACGCCGAGCGCGGCGATGATCAGGATCAGCTGGCTCGATTGCGAATCCTTGAATACGGCCGCGTCGCCGCCGTACTTGGTGATCACCGACGGCGGCAGCGCCATGTCCTTGGCCATCTTGTCGATCGCGCTGGTGGCAACGCCCAGCGGCACGTCCGGCGCCAGGTTGAACGACAGCGTGATGGCCTGCAGCTGGCCCTGGTGGTTGACCGAGATCGGCCCGACCGTGCGCTCGACCCGCGCGAACGACGCCAGTTGCACCAGCTGGCCGTTCTTGCTGCGCACCGACACGCGCGACAGCGCATCGTCGAACTGGCGGTCGGCCGCATCGGCCTCGAGGATGACGTTGTAGCTGGCGGCCGGCGCATAGATCGTCGAGACCTGGCGCTCGCCGAACGCGGCGTACAGCGCGGTGCGCACGTCGGCCATCTGCACGCCGAGCACGTTGGCCTTGTCGCGGTCGATTTTCAAGGAAGCCTGCAGGCCGCGGTTCTGCGAGTCGCTGGTGACGTCGCGGAAGTTCGGGTCGTTGCGCATCGCTTCCTGGAACTTGTTGGCCCACGAGCCGAGCGAATCGGAGCTGATGCTTTGCAGCGTGTATTGATAGCGGCTCTTGCTCGGGCGCCCGCCGAGCTGCAGGTTCTGGATCGGGCTCATATACACGGCGATGCCTGGCACGGCGCGGGTGGCCTTGCGGATGCGGTCTAGCACCGCCGGCATCTTGTCGCGGTCGGCGCGCGGTTTGAGCACCAGGAACATGCGCCCGCTGTTGCCGCCGCCGGTAAACGACGTCACGTCCTGCACCGCCCGATCGGCCTTGATGATGGCGGCGACCCGCTCCTGCAGGTCCAGCAGCGCCGCCGACGACGTGTCTTCGGCGGCCTCGGTGGTGACGCGGATCTGGCCTAGGTCTTCCTCCGGGAAGAAGCCCTTCGGGATCGTCACGTACAGCACCACCGTCAGCGCGAAGGTGGCCAGCGCCACCAGCAGCACCACGTTGCGGTGCGCCAGCGCGACGTCGAGCGAGCGCTCGTAGCCGTTGCGCACGCGCGCAAAGCCCTTTTCGAAGTGGCGGCCGATGAAGCTCTTTTCGCCTTCGCCATTTTCGACGTGGGCCGGCAGCAGGCGGCTCGCCAGCATCGGCACCAGGGTCAGCGAGACAAGCGCCGACACCAGGATCGACAGCCCGACCACCACCGCGAATTCGTGGAACAGCAGTCCGATCACGCCGGGCATGAAGAAGATCGGGATGAACACGGCCACCAGCGAAATCGAAATCGAGACGATGGTAAAGCCCATTTCCTTGGAGCCGACCAGCGCGGCCTGCATCGGTTTTTTGCCCATCTCGATGTGGCGCACGATATTTTCCAGCACGACGATGGCGTCGTCGACGACCAGGCCGACGGCCAGCGTGATGCCCAGCAGCGAGACGTTATCGAGGCTGTAGCCGAGCCAGTTGAGCAGCGCCAGAGCGCCGAGCAGCGAGATCGGCATCGTCACCGCCGGAATGAAGGTGGCCGCGGCGCGGTGCAGGAACAGGAAGATCACCAGCACCACCAGCGCGACGGTGGCTGCCAGCGTCAGGTTGACGTCGTGGATCGCTTCGCGGATCGATACCGAGCGGTCGTTGACCAGGTTGATCTTGATCGAGGCTGGTACCTGCGACTGGAACTGCGGCAGCAATTTGCGCACCGCGTCGACCACCTGCACCGTGTTGGCGTTGGGCTGGCGCTGCACCAGCAGCACGATCGAGCGCTCGCCGTTGTAGCTGCCGGCCGTTTTCACCGACTGGAAGCTGTCCTCGACGGTGGCGACGTCGCGCAGGCGCACTGCCTGGCCGTTGCGGTTGGCGACGATCAGTTCGGCAAATTCGGACGCCTTCATCAGCTGCGGATTGCCCTGGATCGTCAGGGTCTGGCTGGGGCCGTCGAGAATGCCGAGCGGCGAATTCGAATTGGCCGCGCGCAGCGCGACGGCCAGTTCGTCCATCGACAGGTTACGCGCGTTCATCAGGTCGGCCTTGGCGCGCACCCGCACGGCAAAGCGCTTCTGGCCGTTGACGCTGACCTGCGCCACGCCCGGCAACGTCGACAGGCTCGGGGCGATCAGGTTTTCGGCGTAGTCGTTCAGGTCCGACAAACTCATCGACGGCGACGTCATCGTCATGAACAGCACCGGCGCGTCGGCCGGGTTGACCTTGCGGTACGACGGCAGCTCCGTCATTTCCTGCGGCAGCTGGCGCTGGGCGCCGAGCAGCGCCGCCTGGACGTCGATGGCGGCGACGTTGACGTCGATGCTGGGGTTGAATTCGAGCGTCAGCGAGGTCTGGCCCTGGGTGCTGGTCGAGGTGATCAGGTCGATGCCGGCGATGGTCGAGAACTGCTTTTCGAGCGGCAGCGCGACCGACGAGGCCATCGTCTCGGGACTGGCGCCGGACAGGTTGGCCTGTACGTTGATGACCGGGGTGTTATAGCTCGGCAGCGCGGCCACCGGGATGCTGCGGAAGGCCAGCACGCCGATCAGCACGACGGCGACCGACAGCAGCACCACCATCACGGGGCGCCGGATGGACAGTTCGGAGATGCTCATGCAGGGTCCTTGGTGGCGACGCGGGTCGGGCCGCCCTTCTGCGCGGCCGGCTCAGCAAGCTTTACCTTGCCGCCCGGGCGCAGGTTCTGCTTGCCTTCGGTGATGACCTGCTCGTCGCCGGCCAGGCCAGATACCGCCGCCTGCAGGCCGAAGCCGTGCAGGCGCGCCACCGGCACCTGGCGCGCCGACTGGTCGGCGTCGACGACGTAGACGAAGGTGCCGCGCGTGCTGGTGATGATGGCCGTCTGCGGAATCACGACGGCGCCGGCCAGCGTCTGCAACGTCAGCCTGGTGGTGACGTACTGCCCCGGCCACAGGCTGCTGTCGCGGTTGTCGAAGCGCGCCTTGACGCGGATCGTGCCGGCCACCGGGTCGACCGCGTTGTCGATGAAGCTGACGGTGCCGCTGACGGCCTTGGCGGCGTCGCCGGCGCTGGCCTCGACCTTGACGCCGCCGTTGTTTTGCGCCGCGAGCAGCTTGCCGAGCGCCGACTCGGGCAAGGTGAAGGCGACGTTGATCGGATCGAGCTGGGTGACGGAGGTAAGCGACGTGGCCGGCTGCACCAGGCTGCCGGGGAACACGTTGATGGCGCCGACCCGCCCGCTCATCGGCGCGCGGATGGTGTTGTAGCTGGCCGACACGCCGGTGGCGCGCAGCGCCGCCTGGTTGGCCGAGAGCAGCGCGCGCGCCGAATCGACCTGGCTACGCAAGGTGTCGAGCGCGCTCTGGGCCAGGAACTTCTGCGCCACCAGCTCTTCGCTGCGCTTGAACTGGCGTTCGACGTCGGCCAGTGCGGCCTGGTCGCGGGCGATCTGGGCGCGCGCCTTGTCGACGTTGGCGCGGTCGGCGCGGTCGTCGAGCGAGAACATCAGCTCGCCGGCCTTGACGAACTGGCCTTCCTTGATATGGACGGTGCGGATGGTGCTGGTGATCTGCGGGTGCAGCTCGACGCTGCTGACCGGGGTGACGGTGCCGTTCGAGCGCACCTCGACCGGTACGTCCTGGCGCTGTGGCTTGATGACGCTGACCACCGTCGGCGGCTGGCCGGCGCCCTTGGCGGCGGCGCCGGCGACCGGCTTGGCTGGCTCGCCCGCTGCCTGCAGGTACCAGACGGTGGCGCCGATGATGGCGACGGCGGCGGCAATGACGCCAATATTGTTCTTGTTCATGCTATTCCCTGTGCGCCCGCCCGGGCGGCTGTTGCAGTTGAGTGAAATCGATTCGCGACGCCGGCGTGCACCCGCCAGGCATTGTCGCATGGTTCATTTTGCGGCGTAATACTCCGGCAGCATCAGGGTCACTTCGAGGCCGCCCTCGGGATGGTTGGCCAGCGTCAGCGTGCCGCCGTGCTGCTCGGCGATATTGCGGGCGATGGTCAGGCCAAGGCCGGTGCCGCCCGACTCGCGCGAGCGCGAACTTTCGACCCGGTAGAATGGCTCGAACACGCGCGCCTGCTCGGCGCTGGCGATGCCGGGACCGGCGTCGCGGATGTGGATGCGCGCCGCGCCGGCCATGCGCTCGACCGTGACGACCGCTTGCTGGCCGTACTTGACGGCGTTGTCGATCAGGTTGACCAGGCAGCGGCGCAAGCCCATCGGGCGCCCCAGCAGCGCCATCGCGGCGCGCCCGTTGAGGACGACGTGCTGGCCGGCGTCGCTGGCGTCGGAACAGACGCTGTCGAGCAGCGAATCGAAGTCGAGCGGCTGCATCGCCTCGGTGGTGTCGACGCTGCGCGCCAGGTCGAGTCCTTCCTTGACCATCGCCTGCATCGCCGACAGGTCGCCGATCAGGCGCTCCTGCAGCTCCGGATCGGACACTTTTTCGAGCCGCAGGCGCAAGCGCGTCAGCGGCGTTTGCAGGTCATGGGTGATCGCCGCCAGCATCTGGGTGCGCTGGAAGATGTACTGGCGGATGCGCGCCTGCATGGCGTTGAAGGCGGCACTGGCCTGGCGGATTTCGCTGGCGCCGGCCAGTTTGAGCGGCGGGTGGTTGATGTCGTTGCCGAGGTCCTTGGCCGCCTGCGCCAGCTGCTTGAGCGGGCGGGTGGTCATGCGCGCGACCAGGTAGGCGAGGAAGGCGATACTGACCAAAAACAGCGCGATGATGGTGCGGTAGTCGGTCTTGCCGGCAAACAGGGACGGGCGCGGCGGCAGCACCGACAGGCGCAGCTGCTCGCCGTCGCGCAGCCGCACGTCGATGCTCTCGCAGGTGCCGCGCCACGGCGCCTTGGTTTCGCCGAACATGGTCGACTGGGTGCGCGGCACGTCGCACGCGGCCGGGCGCGCGGCGACCGATGCGAGCTGGTAGGCGCGGCCGAGGCGCAGCGCCAGCGCGGCGGCAAATTCGGAGTGCGCGTTCGCGTGCGGCAGCGCGCCGGTGGCTTCCTCGAGCCGGATGCCGGGCCGGTTGGCCACCGCGAGGTAGGCCAGCCGCGCCGACGCCGGCACCACTTCGGTGGCCATGATCAGCTGCTCGGCGCGCTCGAGCGCGTGCATGTCGCGGTACTCTTCGATGACGCGCTGGCGCTCGGCGTCGGCCAGCCATTGCGTCAGCGCGGCCGACAGCACGATCCCCAGCAGCAGCGTCAGGAACACGCGGCCCGTCATCGAGCCGAAGAATGCCTTCATGCGGGCGGCTCCACGGTCACTTGCCCGGCCAGCACGTAGCCACCGTTGCGCACCGTCTTGATGATCTGCGGCAGGCGCGCGTCTTCGCCCAGCTTCTGGCGCAGGCGGCTGATCTGGATGTCGATCGAGCGGTCGAACGGATCGGCGTCGCGGCCCTGCGTGAGGTTGAGCAGCTGGTCGCGGTTGAGCACCCGGTTCGGGTGTTCGAGGAACACGCGCAAGAGGCGGAATTCGGCGCCCGACAGCATGATCACCATGCCGTCCGGGTTGAGCAGGTGGCGCGCGGTCAGGTCGAGCGTCCAGCCGGAAAAGCGCATCTGCTGGGCGTTGTCGGCCGGCGTATTCGACGGCATCGCGTGGCTGCGCCGCAGCACGCTGCGGATGCGCGCGAGCAGCTCGCGCGGCTCGAACGGTTTGGGGAGGTAGTCGTCGGCGCCCATCTCGAGCCCGAGGATGCGGTCGAGCGGCTCGTTGCGCGCCGTCAGCATGATCACCGGCAGCGTCGAATTGGCGCGCAGCTTGCGGCACAGCGTCAGGCCGTCGTCGCCGGGCAGGTTCAGGTCGAGCACGATGAGGTCGGGGCGCGCCTCGTCGAGTATCTTCCACATCGCCGTGCCATCGGCGGCGGCCAGGGCGCGGTAGCCGTTCGACTCGAGGTAGTCGGCCAGCAGCGAGCGGATGTCGCGGTCATCGTCGACGATCAGAATGGTAGAGGGAGTATCCATGATCGGATTATCCCCAGTTAAGCCCACCCTGAACAGGGTATTTGTATCATCATGTATATACGCTGGGAGTCGAAACAAACTGATACAAAGAGCGCGGCAGCGGACATGCGGTGGAAACAACGCGCCACCATGATGGGAACCGTGCACCGAGCAGTTGAGACGCACAACCCACTTAACTCTCAAGGAAGAACCAAATGAATGCATTACGCAAGCAGGTCGTGATCGCCCTGGTCGTCGCCGGCTTCGGCAGCGCCGCCATCGCACAAACGGCCGCCGCGCCGGAAGGCCGCCACGGCCACGCGGCCAGCCAGGAACAACGGATGGCAAAATGGAGCGAGCATTACGCCAAGCGCCAGGCCCAACTGGCCGCGGCGCTGCAACTGACGCCGGCGCAGCAACCGGCATGGGCGGCCTACCAGGCGGCGATCAAGCCGGCGCCAATGGCAGGACGGGGCGATCATGCTGCGATGGCGACCCTGTCGGCGCCGGCCCGCATGGAGAAGATGATCGCCATGGCCAGGCAGCATACCGCCGCCATGGAATCGAAGCTGGCCGCGCTGAACAGCTTCTACGCCACGCTGACGCCGGCGCAGAAGAAAGTGTTTGACGAGAACACCATGCGCGGACGCGGTCACGGCGGCGGTCACCACGGTGGCGGTCACCACATGAAGGAAGGCATGCGCGGCTGATTACGCCTCGCTAGATCAAAGGAGGAGCTTCGGCTCCTCTTTTTTTTCGCCCACGCCGGTCAAGAGTGTGTAATATCTGCACATATATCTGTACGGCAACATCGGCTCGCACAACACCAACAACAATTGGAGACCGTTGGATGAATACCTGCATTTACGACAAGAGCGACAAAGGCCGCGAGGAAATCGCGACGCGCAAGCACCACCTCCCCGCCCGGCTGCGCATGCTGCTGGTGCTGATCGACGGGCGCCACACGCGCGAGTCGCTGCTGGCCAAGCTGGCGGTGGTGGGACTGTGCGCCGCCGATATCGACGAATTGCTCACCCAGCAGTACATCACGCTGCTCGGCGGCGGCCCGGCGGCCGACGACGCGCCGGAGCAAGATTCGGCCGCGCCGCGCTTGCCGGCGTCGGCGCGGGCCCGGATGCTGGCACGTACGCGCGACCTGGCCGCGCGCCGGCGTGAGTCCGCGCAAGCCGGCGCTAGCGCCGAGTAAGCGCCGGCGCCGGCGCCAGCGGCGTGTCCGATTTTTTCAGCGTGCGCAGCACGAAGCTCGATTTGCTGTGGCGAATGCCGGGAATCTGGTACAGCCGCTCGCGCAACAGCCGCTCATAGTCGCGCGTATCCTTGACGGCGATGCGGATGAAATAATCGTAGTCGCCGGAAATGAGGAACGCCTCGAGGATCTCTGGGATCGATTCGAGCGCGCGGCCGAACTCGTACAGCGTCTCCTCGCTGTGGCTCTCCAGGGTGACCTGCACGATCACCGTATCCTGGTAGCCGATCTGGGCCAGGTCGACCCTGACCGTGTAGCCCTGGATCGCGCCCGACTCCTCCATCCGCTTGATGCGGTTCCAGCACGACGTGGTCGACAACCCGACTGCGCGGCCGATCTCCTGCAAGGTGGTGCGCGAGTCGGCCAGCAGCACGCGCAGGATCGCGCGGTCGTGCTCGTCGAATTTTTTTCCAGCTTTGCCGTCGATATCCATCATATTTTCCGAAATTGGCGAAATCACGCGGAAATTATGAAGCACTTTCACCGCCTGCGTGGATAAAATTTAGCGATGAACATATCGCTCAACGAGATGGAAAACCTGGCCGTCACCGGCGCCCAGGTGCTGGTGCGCACGCTGATCGAGTGCGGCGTGGATACCGTTTTCGGCTACCCCGGCGGCGCCGTGCTGCCGCTGTACGATGCGCTGCACCTGGACGGTCGCCTGCGCCACGTGCTGGTACGCCACGAGCAGGCGGCGGTGCACGCCGCCCAGGGCTACGCGCGCTCGACCGGCCGGCTCGGCGTGGTGTTTGTCACTTCCGGCCCCGGCATCGCCAATACCACCTCCGGTCTGCTCGATGCGCTCAGCGATTCGATCCCGGTGCTGTGCATCAGCGGCCAGGTGGCGACGACGTCGATTGGCACCAATGCGTTCCAGGAATGCGACGCACTCGGCATTTCGCGCACGGTGACGAAGTGGAACGTGCAGGTGCGCGACAGCGCCGACATCGCCGCCACCATCCGCCGCGCGGTTGCCGAGGCGACCGGCGGGCGCCCCGGCCCGGTGCTGGTCGATGTGCCAAAGGATGTACAGGCGCATCGCCTGCAGGCGCCGCCGGCGATGGCTGCCTTGCCGGCGGCGCCGGTCAGGCAAGACGTTCCCGAAGCCGCGCTGGCGGCGGCCGCCGCCATGATCGCCGCGGCGCGCCGGCCGGTGATGTACGGCGGCGGCGGACTGATCAACTCGGGCGAGGCGGCGTGCGCCAGCTTTACCGAGCTGGTGCTGCGAACCAACGCGCCGTGCACGCTGACGCTGATGGGACTTGGCGCCTTCCCCGCCTCGCACCCGCAATGGCTGGGCATGCTGGGCATGCACGGCACGCTGGAGGCGAACCTGGCCATGCACGAGGCGGACCTGGTGGTGTGCGTCGGCGCACGCTTCGACGACCGCGTCACCGGCAAGCTCGACGACTTCTGTCCGGGCGCGCGCATCATTCACATCGACATCGATCCGGCCTCGATCGGCAAGGTCGTGTCCACCGATATCGGCCTGGCGGGCGACTGCCACGCGGTGCTGGCCGGGCTGCATCGCCAACTCGATGCGGTCGCGCTCGATGCAAGCGCCACGGCGGCGTGGTGGCAGCGAATCGCCGGGTGGCGCGCGCACGATTCGCTCGGTTTCACTACCGGCGCGTCGACCATCGTGCCGCAGCAGCTGATGCGGCGCCTGGCCGCCGCCATCGCCGGCCAGGACGCCATCGTGGCGACCGACGTCGGCCAGCACCAGATGTGGGCGGCGCAATATCTGCCGTTCGATGCACCGCGCCGCTGGCTGACCTCCGGCGGCGCCGGCACCATGGGCTACGGCTTGCCGGCGGCGATCGGCGCGCAGATTGCCCATTCCGGCAAGCTGGTCGTCTGCGTCAGCGGCGACGCCTCGATCCAGATGAACATCCAGGAGTTGTCCACCGCCATGCAACATCGCTGCCCGGTCAAGGTGATCTTGTCGAACAATGGCTGCATGGGAATGGTGAGGCAGTGGCAAGAGCTGCACCACGGCGCGCGCTACAGCCACAGCTACACCGAGGCGCTGCCGGACTTTGTCGCCCTGGCGAAGGCGTTCGGATGGCAGGCGCTGCGGGTCGAGCACGCCGGAGACCTCGACGCGGCGCTGGCGGCCTGCCTGGCGTCGGCCGGGCCTTTTTTACTCGACGTCGTCGTTGAACAGGCGGAGAACTGCTTTCCGATGATCCCGGCAGGGTGCGGACATCACGAGATGATGCTGTCGAAAGAACGCTGGTTTCGACCCGGCAGATAATGTCGCCGCGGAGTGACCTTACTTCAGCTTTGCCAGCGACGCCGTGAACTTTGCGGCGTCCTGGTAGCCGATGACGCGGCTGTCGGCAATTTCCTGGCCGCGCGCGTCGAACAGGATGATGCCGGGCGGTCCGAACAGGCCGAACCGCTTGAGCATCGCCTTGTCGTCGGCGTCGTTGGCGGTCACGTCTACCTGCAGCAGCACGCTGTCGGCGAGCCGGGCCTTGACGCCGGGATCGACGAAGGTCAGCTTTTCCATCTCCTTGCACGACACGCACCAGTCGGCGTAGAAGTCGAGCATCGCGGTCTTGCCGCCGGTTTGCGCCAGCGCCGCGTCGAGCTGGACGAGCGTCTTGATGCGGGTAAAACGCAGGCCGTGTTCGCCGGCGCCGGAAGCCAGGTGGGCCAGCGGCGCCAGCGGGTCGCGCCCGCCGCTGGCAAAGCCGAGCAGCTGGACCACGCCGAGCACGGCAAACGCGGCCGCCAGCGTCATGCCGGCCCAGTGCCGGGTCGAGCCCAGCAGGTAGAAGCCGTAGCCCATCAGCAGCGCCGCCCACAGCGCCATCTGCAGCGCCGCCGGCAGCACCGGCGACACCAGCCACAGCGCCATAGCCAGCATCAGCACGCCGAAGAAGCGCTTGACTGCGTTCATCCAGGCGCCGGCGCGCGGCAGCAGCGAGCCGGCGGACACGCCCACCAGCAGCAGTGGAATACTCATGCCGATGGCCATCGCGAACAACGCGGCGCCGCCGACGACGACGTCGCGCGTCTGGCTGATGTAGACCAGCGCGCCGGCCAGCGGCGCGGCCACGCACGGGCCGACGATCAGCGCGGAAATGGCGCCCATGGCGAACACGCCGGCCAGCTTGCCGGACGACTGGCGGCCCGACGCATTGGCCAGCCGGGTCTGCAGCGCGCCCGGCAGCTGCAGTTCGTAGACGCCGAACATCGATAGCGCCATGGCGACGATCAGGATGCCGAAGCCGCCCAGCACCCAGGGATTTTGCAGCGCGGCGGAAAGACCCTCGCCGGCCAGCCCGGCGGCCACGCCCAGCGCCGTGTAGACCAGCGCCATGCCGAGCGCGTAGGTGACCGACAGCAGCAAGGCGCGCGCGCGCTTGATGGCGCCCTCGCCGACGATAATCGACGACAGGATCGGCACCATCGGCAGCACGCACGGCGTGAACGCCAGGCCAAGGCCGAGCAAGATGAAGGCGGGAATGATGGCGACGAGCTTGCCGCCGCCGAGCACCGCGGCAATGCCCGACAGCTCCGACGGTGCTGCAGCGGTTGGGGGCGTAGCAGCAACCTGGGCCGCGGAAACCGGTGTGGCTGGCGCCACGCTCATCGCCGGCGTAGCGCCCGGCGCTGCGACGGCGCTGCCCATCAGCCGCTCGGTCGCTTCCTGCGGGGAATAGCACAGACCGGCATCGGCGCAGCCTTGCGAGGTCGCCTTCAGTGTGAACAGGCCGGCCGCCTGCACCGGCATCGTGATGGTGACCGAATTGCGGTATGTCTCGACATTTTTCTGGAACGTATCGTCGAACTTGACCTTGCCGGCCGGGAAAGTGGGCGTGCCGAGGGTGGCGCCGTCGGCGCTGAACTTGAACTGCTGGCGGTACATGTAGTAGCCGTCGGCGATGTCGTAGGTGACCGCCAGCGTGCCGCCTTCCTGCATGCGCGCCGAAAACTTGAACGCCGCGCCCGGCTCGAGGAACTCGTCGGCCGCGGCGGCCGCACCGCCGGCCAGCAGTGTGCACAGCATCAGCAGCGCCGCGCAGGCGCGCATCAACGCGTTAAACGGCGTAAAGCTGCGGGCGGGGCGGGACGGGACACTGGCCATGGGTTTCCTGTTGATGGTAAGCAGCCGAACTGGTCCGGACGGCGCAGGCAGAATAGTACACCCGTGCCACCGATCGCGTCGGCCGTGCTGAAAATGACAAAAGCCAGGCTAGGCCTGGCTTCCATTGTGCAACGAACGCGCTGATTACTCGGCGGTTGGCGCTGCTTCAACATCGGTGACTTCTGGACGGTCCATCAGTTCGACGTAGCACATCGGTGCATTGTCGCCGACGCGGAAACCCATCTTCAGGATACGCAGGTAGCCACCGTTACGGTTGGCGTAGCGCGGGCCCAGTTCAGCGAACAGCTTCAGGACCATTTCGCGGTCGCGCAGGCGGGCGAATGCAAGGCGCTTGTTGGCCAGGGTGTCGGTCTTGCCCATGGTCAGGATCGGCTCGATCACTTTGCGCAGTTCCTTAGCCTTAGGAACGGTGGTCTTGATGGCTTCATGACGCAGCAGGGAAACGGTCATGTTGCGCAGCATGGCGAGGCGGTGGGACGAAGTACGGTTCAGCTTGCGAAGGCCGTGACGGTGACGCATGGTAATTCCTTTCGAGTGTTTTTATTCCAGTTCTTCGATCGGTGATTCCAGGAATCTCCGCGGACCGGTTTTAAAAATTAAGTTAAAAAATGCCGGCCGGGCAATGCGCACGGCCGGGGTGTTGCAATTACTTAAGGTATTTCCTCCAAAAAAGATCTGGCTGCGCCAGCCCTTTTTGGCTTATCCCACCCGAAAGTAGGTGTGTACTTCCGGGTGATTGGTATTACTTCTCGAGGCCGGCAGGTGGCCAGTTCTCGAGCTTCATGCCCAGGGTCAAGCCACGCGATGCAAGCACTTCCTTGATCTCGTTGAGCGACTTGCGGCCCAGGTTTGGCGTCTTCAGCAGCTCGTTTTCCGAACGCTGGATCAGGTCGCCAATGTAGTAGATGTTTTCGGCCTTCAGGCAGTTGGCCGAACGCACCGTCAGCTCGAGGTCGTCGACTGGACGCAGCAGGATCGGATCGACCAGCGGCGCGCGCGATGGTGCTTCGGCGGCGGCTTCGGTGCCTTCCAGTGCGGCGAACACGTTGAGCTGATCGACCAGGACGCGGGCCGACTGGCGGATCGCTTCTTCCGGCGTGATCACGCCGTTCGTTTCGATGTTGATGACCAGCTTGTCGAGGTCGGTACGCTGTTCGACACGGGCCGACTCGACGAAGTACGACACGCGGCGCACCGGCGAGAACGAAGCGTCCAGGATGATGCGGCCGATCGTCTTGTTGGTGTCTTCCGACAGGCGGCGCACGTTACCAGGAACGTAGCCACGGCCTTTTTCGACCTTGATCTGCATGTCGAGCTTGCCGCCGGCGGTCAGGTGAGCGATCACGTGGTCCGGGTTGATCAGCTCGACGTCATGCGGCAGGTCGATGTCGGATGCCAGGATCGCGCCTTCGCCTTCCTTTTTCAGGGTCAGCGTGACGGAATCGCGGTTGTGTACTTTGAAGACGACGCCCTTCAGGTTCAGCAGCAGGTCGACAACGTCTTCCTGCACGCCGTCCAGCGACGAATACTCATGGACGACGCCGGCGATCGTCACTTCGGTCGGCGCGTAGCCGACCATCGACGACAGCAGGACGCGGCGCAACGCATTACCCAATGTGTGGCCATAGCCACGCTCGAACGGCTCCATCACGACTTTGGCGTGACCGGCACCGAGGGATTCAACATCGATAATACGTGGCTTCAACAAACTATTTTGCATGAAATGTCCTTTTCAATACCCTCGGCTCGTTACGCCGATAAGGCTGATGGCATTAGTGAAAACGCCCGCTCGAGTTCGAGCGGGCGGGAAACGGCTACTTCTGGACTACGATTAACGCGAATACAGCTCGACGATCAGCGCTTCGTTGACGTCGTTGGCGATCTCGTTACGCTCTGGGAACGAACGGAAAGTGCCTTCCATCTTCTTCGAATCGACCGACACCCAGCTCGGCATGCCGACCTGCTCTGCCAGCGACAGCGCTTCGACGATACGAACCTGCTTCTTCGACTTTTCGCGCACGGCGATGATGTCACCGGTCTTGACCGCGTAGGAAGCGATGTTGACGACGTTGCCGTTCACGGTGAACGCTTTATGGCTGACCAACTGGCGCGCTTCGGCGCGGGTCGAGCCAAAGCCCATCCGGTAGCAGACGTTGTCGAGACGCGCTTCCAGCAAACGCAGCAGCGTTTCGCCGGTGTTGCCCTTGCGACGGTTCGCTTCGGCGAAGTAGCGGCGGAACTGGCGCTCCAAGATGCCGTACATGCGCTTGACTTTTTGCTTTTCGCGCAGCTGGTTGCCGTAGTCCGAAGTGCGGGCGCCGGATTTGACACCGTGCTGGCCGGGCTTGACGTCCAGTTTGCATTTCGAATCGAGCGAACGACGTGCGCTCTTGAGGAACAGGTCCGTACCTTCACGGCGGGACAATTTTGCTTTAGGTCCGATATAACGTGCCACGATGCTTCCTTTGATGTAAGTGACGCCCCGAGGATCCCGCAGGATGCGACAGGCGCTAGTCCAATTCTGATGGTCAGTTGGACGGTGGCTTCAATACCCGGCGCACGAGTGCGGCACAGGCGACGACAGCCGGGCAGTATACCCTATTCGGGAACTGCACCGGCGATCTTTTTACAGAAACGCGGCGTATTAGATACGACGACGCTTCGGTGGACGGCAACCGTTGTGCGGTACTGGCGTCACGTCCTGGATTTCGGTGATCTTGATACCCAGGTTGTTCAAAGCGCGAACTGCCGACTCACGACCAGGACCTGGGCCCTTGATGCGTACTTCGAGGTTCTTCACGCCGCACTCGACAGCGACCTTGCCTGCAGCTTCCGCGGCGACCTGCGCTGCGAACGGGGTCGATTTGCGCGAACCCTTGAAGCCTGCACCGCCGGACGTCGCCCACGACAGGGCATTGCCCTGGCGATCGGTGATCGTGATGATGGTGTTGTTAAACGATGCGTGGACGTGGGCGATGCCTTCGGCGACGTTCTTTTTAACTTTTTTGCGAACGCGCGCTGCTGCGGCGCTGCTTTGTTGCTTAGCCATAGTTGTTTCCTAGTTATTTCTTAAGCGATTGAGCGGCCTTGCGCGGACCTTTGCGGGTACGGGCATTGGTGCGTGTACGCTGGCCGCGGCAAGGCAGGCCTTTACGGTGACGCATTCCGCGGTAGCAGCCCAGGTCCATTAAACGCTTGATGTTCATGGACAGTTCGCGGCGCAGATCGCCTTCAACGACAAACTTCGCGACTTCGTCACGCAGCTTTTCGAGTTCGTTATCGTCCAGGTCTTTGACTTTTTTATTCGTCGCTACACCGGTTGCTTCGCAGATTTTCTGCGAGCGTGGACGGCCAACACCGTAGATCGCCGTCAGGCCGATAACAGTGTGCTGATGATTTGGGATGTTTACCCCTGCAATACGTGCCATTCGTTATTCCTCAATAAATAACGTTAAGTTTAACCTTGACGCTGTTTGTGACGCGGTTCCACGCAGATTACGCGGACAACGCCTTTGCGCTTGATGATCTTGCAGTTGCGGCAGATCCGCTTGACTGATGCGAGAACTTTCATATTTGCACTCTCTTAGTTCGGATGGTTCGATTTCAAAATTTTTACTTGGTACGGAACACAATCCGGGCCCGGCTCAAGTCGTACGGCGTCAGTTCCACCGTCACCTTGTCGCCGGGAAGAATGCGAATGTAATTCATGCGCATTTTACCCGAAATGTGGCCGAGCACCACGTGGCCGTTTTCCAGCTTTACTCGAAATGTCGCGTTGGGGAGATTCTCAAGAATCTCGCCCTGCATTTGTATGACGTCGTCTTTTGCCATTCGGTCTGTGCACTCCTGGGCGCTTATCGCGTCGGAATTCCGCCCTTGAAATTTGCCTTGCGCAGCAGCGATTCATATTGCTGCGACATGACGTAGTTTTGTACTTGAGCCATGAAGTCCATGGTGACAACCACAATAATCAACAGGGAAGTACCGCCAAAGTAAAATGGCACTTTCCATTGGGCCTGCATAAATTCCGGCAGCATGCACACCAGCGTGATATACACCGCGCCGGCCAACGTCAACCGCATCAGGATCTTGTCGATGTAGCGGGCGGTCTGGTCGCCGGGACGAATCCCCGGCACAAACGCACCGCTCTTCTTCAAGTTATCCGCTGTTTCCTTGCTGTTAAATACCAGCGCCGTATAGAAGAAACAGAAAAACACGATCGCGGTTGCATACAGCAGCGCGTAGATCGGCTCGCCGGGCGCCATCGACCCTGCCAGGTCCTTCAGGAAACCGATCACCGGGCTGGACGTATCCTTGCCCTTGGTGAACCAGTCCACGATGGTGGCCGGGAACATGATGATCGACGACGCGAAGATCGGCGGGATCACGCCGGCCATGTTCAGCTTCAACGGCAAGTGGCTGGTCTGACCGCCATATACCTTGTTGCCGACCTGGCGCTTCGCATAGTTGACCAGGATCTTGCGCTGGCCGCGTTCGACGAATACCACGAAGTACGTTACCAGCACCACCAGCACGATGATGAAGATCGCTGCAAGGCTGCTGATCGAACCGTTCGAGATCAAGGTGAACAGGCCACCCAGCGCCGACGGCAGACCGGCTGCGATACCGGCAAAAATAATGATCGAAATACCGTTGCCCAGGCCGCGTTCGGTGATCTGCTCGCCGAGCCACATCAGGAACATGGTACCGGTGAGCAAGGTGACCACGGTCACGAAGCGGAACGCCATGCCAGGATCGAGCACCAGGCCGGCTTGCGATTCGAGCGCCACGGCAATGCCGAATGCCTGGAACAGCGCCAGCGCCACCGTGAAATACCGGGTGTACTGGGTGATCTTGCGGCGTCCTGCTTCGCCTTCCTTCTTCAGCGCTTCCATCGTTGGCGACACGATCGACACCAGCTGCATGATGATCGAGGCCGAGATGTAAGGCATGATACCGAGCGCAAACACGGTGAAGCGGGATAAGGCGCCGCCCGAGAACATGTTGAACATGCCCAGGATGCCGCCTTCATTCTGCTTGAACAATGCCGCCAGCTGTACCGGGTCAATCCCGGGAACCGGGACGTGGGCACCGATACGGTACACGACCAGGGCGCCAAGCAAAAACCACAGCCGGCCCCACGGGAAACCGGCTGCCGCACTCTTACCAGATTGAGAATTAGTCGCCAATTTTTGCTCCGATCAAGCCGTTAGCCAACTCAGGCTACCGAGCCGCCAGCTGCTTCGATGGCTGCTTTCGCGCCTGCAGTTACTTTCAAGCCCTTGAGGTTCACCGCCTTGGTGACTTCGCCGGACAGGATCACGCGTACATCGCGCGCCAGTACTTGCAGGATGCCGGCTTGCTTGAGCACCAGGATGTCGACATCGCCGACAGGCAGGTTGTTCAGGTCCGACAGGCGAACTTCTGCCTTGAACGTTGCATTGAGCGACTTGAAACCGCGCTTTGGCAGACGGCGCTGCAAAGGCATCTGACCGCCTTCGAAACCGACTTTGTGGAAACCGCCCGAACGCGACTTCTGACCCTTGTGACCACGGCCAGCGGTTTTACCGATGCCCGAGCCAATACCACGACCGACGCGACGCTTGTAGTGCTTGGCGCCTTCGGCTGGCTGGATTGTATTCAATTCCATTGTTTTCTCCGTTCGCAAGCCCGAAGGCTTACGAGACAACTTTAACGAGGTACGAGACTTTGTTGATCATGCCGCGCACCGATGGGGTGTCTTCCAACTCGGAGACCGAGTTGACGCGGCGCAGACCCAGGCCGCGCACGGTCGCGCGATGCGATTCGCGCGTGCCGATCAGGCCCATGACCAACTGAACTTTGACGGTTTTGGTAGCTGTAGTAGTCATCTTGTTCACCTTAAGCCAGGATGTCTTCAACCGACTTGCCGCGCTTGGCGGCGATGTCGGAAGCCGTGCTCATTTTCGACAGACCGTCGAGCGTGGCACGAACCAGGTTGTACGGGTTCGACGAGCCGGTGGATTTCGCCACGACATCGGTCACGCCCATTACTTCGAAGATAGCGCGCATTGCGCCGCCGGCGATGACGCCTGTACCAGGCTTGGCAGGCATCATCATTACCTTCGATGCGCCGTGACGGCCAGAAACGGTGTGGTGCAGGGTGCCGTTCTTGAGAGGAACCTTGATCAGGTTGCGACGGGCTTCTTCCATTGCCTTCTGCACACCAACCGGAACTTCCTTCGACTTGCCCTTGCCCATGCCGATGCGGCCATCGCCATCACCGACGACGGTCAACGCGGCGAAACCCATGATACGACCACCCTTGACCACTTTGGTCACGCGGTTGATCGCGATCATTTTTTCGCGCATGCCATCATCCGGCTTGTCGCTTTGCATTTTAGCTTGCATTTTTGCCATGACGATTCTTCCTTAGAACTTCAGACCGGCTTCACGCGCGGCTTCTGCCAACGCCTTCACACGGCCGTGGTAACGGAAACCGGAGCGGTCAAACGCAACTTCGGTAATCCCTGCTTGCAGTGCTTTCTCGGCGACGCGCTTGCCGACCAGAGCGGCAGCGGCGGCATTGCCACCCTTGCCGGTCTTGCCTGCCAGTTCGGCGCGCACTTCGGCTTCGGCGGTCGAGGCCGAAACCAGGATCTTTGCGTCCGGGCTGATCAGGTTGGCGTAAATGTGCAGGTTGGTACGATGTACCGACAAGCGATTTACTTTCATCTCCGCAATCTTGATGCGGGTCTGGCGTCCACGACGCAGACGTGATTCTTTCTTGTCCATGGTCAGCCCTATTATTTCTTCTTGGTTTCTTTAAGCTTAACCACCTCGTTCGCATAGCGAACGCCCTTGCCTTTGTAAGGCTCGGGTGGGCGGTAAGCACGCACTTCAGCGGCAACCTGGCCAACCTGTTGACGGTCGATCCCTTTGATCAGGATCTCGGTCGGGGTCGGGGTCGTTGCGGTGACGCCAGCTGGCATCGCATGAGCAACCGGGTGCGAGAAACCGAGCGACAGGTTCAGCTTGTCGCCGGCAGCCTGGGCCTTGTAGCCCACGCCGACCAGCGTCAGCTTCTTCTCGAAGCCCTTGGTCACACCATTGACCATGTTGTTGACCAGTGCACGCAAGGTGCCGGACATCGCATTCGACTCGCGGCTGTCGTTGACTACGTCAAACGTCAGCGTGCCGTCCTTGTTTTCAATCTTTACCAGGCCATTGAGGGGCTGAACCAGCGTACCCAATGGACCTTTTACCGTGATCGCTGCTGCAGTGATCGCCACATCGGCGCCAGCTGGGACAGCGATTGGCATCTTAGCTACTCGAGACATCGTCTACTCCTTAGGCCACGTAGCAAATAACTTCGCCGCCGACACCGGTGGCGCGCGCTTTGCGGTCAGTCATGACGCCTTGCGGGGTCGACACAATCGCCACGCCCAAGCCATTCATGACTGTAGGGATATCATCTTTGCCCTTGTAGACGCGCAGCCCTGGACGGGACACGCGATCGAGGCGCTCGATGACCGGACGGCCAGCGTAATACTTCAAACCGATTTTCAGTTCCGCTTTACCACCGGCTTCGGTGACTGCGAAATCTTCAATGTAACCCTCGTCCTTGAGGACGTTGGCAATCGCCACTTTGACTTTCGACGACGGCATTGCCACGGTCGTTTTCTGTACGCCCTGGGCGTTGCGAATGCGGGTCAGCATATCGGCGATAGGATCGCTCATACTCATTGCATATTCTCCTATTACCAGCTTGCTTTAGTCATACCCGGAATTTCACCACGCATGGCGAATTCACGGAGCTTGATACGTGCCAGACCGAATTTACGGAATGTGCCACGCGGGCGACCGGTGATCGCGCAGCGGTTACGCTGGCGGGTCGGTGCCGAGTTGCGCGGCAGTGCCTGCAACTTCAAACGGGCTTCATAACGTTCTTCTTCCGTCTTCGACTGGTCATCGATGATGGCTTTCAGAGCGGCACGCTTCGGGGCGAATTTCTCCACCAGGTCTGCACGCTTCTGTTCGCGGTTGATCAGTGATAGTTTTGCCATGATCTCAGTTTCTGAACGGAAATTTAAAGGCGGCGAGGAGGGCTTTCGCTTCGTCGTCGGTCTTGGCGGTTGTCGTGATGCTGATATTCATACCGCGCAACGCGTCAATCTTGTCGTACTCGATTTCAGGGAAAATGATCTGTTCCTTGACACCGATGTTGTAGTTACCACGGCCATCGAACGAGCGGCCATTGACACCACGGAAGTCACGTACGCGCGGCAGCGCGACGGTGATGAAGCGGTCCAGGAACTCGTACATGCGGGCGCCGCGCAGCGTCACCATCGCACCGATCGGGTAGCCTTCACGGATCTTGAACCCGGCGATCGCCTTGCGTGCCTTGGTCGTCACTGGCTTCTGGCCGGCGATTTTCGTCAGGTCGCCAGTGGCGTGCTCGATGATCTTCTTGTCCGCGATCGCTTCGCCAAGGCCCATGTTCAGGGTGATCTTGGTCAGGCGCGGAACTTCCATTGCCGATTTGTAGCCAAATTTGGCGACCAGGTCGGCAACGACCTTATCTTTATAAAATTGCTGGAGACGGGCCATGATTAAACCTTCACTACTTCGCCGGAAGACACAAATACGCGGACTTTCTTGCCGTCGACGTCTTTGAAGCTTACGCGGTCTGCCTTGCCAGTGGCTGCATTGAACAATGCAACGTTGGACACGTGAATCGGCATTGTCTTATCGACGATACCACCAGTTACGCCGGTCATTGGGTTAGGCTTGGTCGCTTTTTTAGCGATGTTGACGCCTTCAACCACGACATGCTCAGCATCGATACGTTGCTGAACTACACCGCGCTTGCCCTTGTCTTTCCCGGTCAGAACGATGACTTCGTCGTTTTTACGAATCTTATCCATTACGACTCCTTACAGGACTTCAGGTGCCAGGGACACGATTTTCATGAACTTCTCAGTGCGCAGTTCGCGCGTGACTGGTCCAAAAATACGCGTACCGATCGGTTCCAGCTTGGCGTTGAGCAGTACGGCAGCGTTGCCGTCGAACTTCACCAGGGAGCCGTCTTGGCGGCGCACACCTTTAGCGGTACGCACAACCACAGCGTTATAAATTTCACCTTTTTTGACACGGCCGCGTGGCGCAGCAACCTTGATGGTCACTTTGATCACGTCGCCAATGCCAGCATAACGGCGCTTGGAACCGCCCAATACCTTGATGCACATGACTTCCTTGGCACCGGTATTGTCGGCCACTTCGAGCCGGCTTTCAGTTTGAATCATAGTATTCTCTTTCCCAACTTAAGCCGAAGAATTCCCACATAGTGGGCCTGCGGTCAGTCTTGGTCCCGCCAGAGACTCCTGCTGGAGCAACTGATTGGGTGATGGACTTTCCAAAAACTTTCGTCTCGGACCGCTGGCCACCGGGGTGACTAATTTCGCGGCAACACATGAACGAAGCCCGCTAGTATCGCATAACACTGGCGGGCCCGCAAGAACTTAATGGTGAATCACCCTGCCCCGTGCCTTCCGTACAACGGAGGGCGCTGGCTGAGTTCTTCTGATCAGTTGAGGACCGACCTGGCAAGCCAGGTCCTTCCCACAATTTGAAAGTATATTAAATTACTGGTGCTGCTTGTACAACTTTGGTAACCGTCCAAGCTTTGGTCTTGGAGATCGGGCGACCTTCCTGGATCTCGACGGTATCACCCATCTTGACCGAGTTGGTCTCGTCATGCGCGTGGTACTTGTTCGAGCGCATGATGATCTTGCCGTACAGCGGGTGCTTGACGTGACGTTCGATCAGGACGGTAACCGTCTTGTCCATCTTGTCGGACACCACTTTACCGACCAGCGTGCGCTTCAGCGCTACTTTAGTAGTTTCGGTCATTTGGCATCCTTCGAGTTCATCACTGTCTTCACACGCGCGATATCGCGGCGTACCTTCTTGAGTTGCGAAGTGTTGTTCAGCTGCTGCGTGGCGATTTGCATGCGCATGCCGAACTGGGCCTTCAACAAGTCATTCAGCTCTTTCTGCAGAGCTGCCTGGTCTTTGCCGCGGAGTTCTGTTGCTTTCATATACAACTCCTTTTATTGGCCGACTTGGCGGATGACAAACGTCGTCGCCAGTGGCAGTTTGGCGGCGGCCAGACGGAACGCTTCCCGGGCCAGCGTCTCATCGACGCCGTCCATTTCGTACAGTACCTTGCCTGGCTGAATCTCAGCGACGTAGTACTCCGGGTTACCTTTACCGTTACCCATACGAACTTCAGCTGGCTTGTTCGAAATTGGCTTGTCCGGGAAAATACGGATCCAAATACGACCACCGCGCTTGATGTGACGGGTCATGGCACGACGAGCTGCTTCGATCTGACGCGCTGTGATACGGCCGCGGGCAACTGCCTTCAGACCGAATTCACCGAACGAGACAGCGGTGCCGCGTGAATGCGAAATGCCGGTGTTACGGCCTTTCTGCTCTTTACGATACTTCCTGCGTGCTGGTTGCAGCATGGTTATTCTCCTGCTTTCTCAGCGGGGGCTGGGGCTTCAGCAGCTGGGGCGGCGGCAACCGGCAGCTTGACAGCTGGACGGGCACGCACGACAGGTGCGCCAGTGTTGGATGGACGGCCGCCGGTCGGCGCGCCGGCTGGGCGCGGACGGCCAGCTGGTTTGCCATCATCACGGCGTGGGCCGCGGCTCTTCTTGTCGTCGGCCGGGGTATCGATGACTGGTGCGTCGCCGTTTGGCGCGCGGTCACCCTTGTAGACCCAGACCTTGACGCCGATGATGCCGTACGTCGTTGCCGCTTCGCTGGTGCCGTAGTCGATATCGGCGCGCAGGGTGTGCAGAGGAACGCGGCCTTCGCGGTACCACTCTTTACGGGCGATTTCGATGCCGTTCAGACGGCCCGACGACATGATCTTGATACCGAGAGCACCGAGGCGCATTGCATTTTGCATTGCACGCTTCATGGCGCGGCGGAACATGATCCGTTTTTCCAGCTGCTGCGAGATCGAATCGGCGATCAGTTGCGAGTCGATTTCGGGCTTGCGGATTTCTTCGATATTGACGTGCACCGGCACACCCATGATCTTGGTCAGCGCGGTCTTCAGTACTTCGATGTCCTCGCCTTTTTTACCAATGACCACGCCTGGGCGCGAGCTGTAGATCGTGAAGCGCGCGTTCTTGGCAGGACGCTCGATGACGATGCGGCCAACCGAAGCGTTCTTCAGTTTCTTTTTCAGGAACGCACGTGCTGCGAGGTCTTCGTTGAGCATTTGGGCAAAGTTACCATTGCCCGCGTACCAACGCGACGCCCAGTTACGGGTTACTGACAGGCGAAAGCCTGTTGGATGAATCTTCTGTCCCATCGTGACCCCTTAGTTACCGACAGTCACGTAGATGTGACAGGATTGTTTCGAGATACGATCGCCCCGGCCTTTAGCGCGTGCAGTGAAGCGCTTCAGGATCGGGCCCTTTTCAACGTAGATCTGGACGATTTTCAGCTCGTCGATGTCGGCGCCATCATTGTGCTCGGCGTTCGCAATGGCGGACTCCAGAACCTTCTTGATGATCGTTGCACCTTTTTTCGGGCTGAACTGCAAGATGTCGAGTGCTGCGCCGACTTTCTTGCCACGGATCAGATCGGCAACCAGACGGCCTTTTTGGTCCGACAGGCGCACACCTTTGAGGATAGCTTTGGTTTCCATTATTTCTTCGCCTTCTTGTCAGCGGCATGGCCCTTGAACGTACGGGTCAGTGCGAATTCGCCGAGCTTGTGACCTACCATGTTCTCGGAGATGTACACCGGCACGTGCAGCTTGCCGTTGTGCACCGCGATCGTCAGGCCGATGAAGTCTGGCGAAATCGTCGAACGGCGCGACCAGGTTTTGACTGGCTTCTTGTCTTTGTTCGCTTGCGCGGTCTCGACTTTTTTCACCAGGTGGGCGTCTTGAAACGGCCCTTTTTTCAATGAACGTGTCATGTCTTATCCTTATTTCTTGCCGCGGCGCGAGACGATCATCGAAGTCGTGCGCTTGTTACGGCGCGTCTTCTTACCCTTCGTCTGTTGGCCCCAAGGCGACACTGGATGACGACCAGCTGCGGTTTTACCTTCACCACCACCGTGCGGGTGATCGACCGGGTTCATGACCACACCGCGAACGGTAGGACGAACACCGCGCCAGCGCATCGCACCAGCCTTACCGATCTTGCGCAGGCTGTGCTCGGCGTTACCGACTTCGCCTACCGTTGCACGGCATTCGATGTGGACGCGGCGCACTTCACCGGAGCGCAGGCGGACCTGGGCGTAGGTGCCTTCGCGGGCCATCAGCACGACGCCGGCGCCGGCGGTACGGGCCATCTGGGCACCCTTACCTGGCAGCATTTCGACACAGTGCATCACGGTACCGACCGGGATGTTGCGGATCGGCAGGCAGTTGCCCGACTTGATAGGCGCTTCCGAACCGTTCATCACGCTGTCGCCAACGGCCATGCCCTTGGTCGCGATGATGTACTGGCGCTCACCGTCTGCATAGCACAGCAGGGCGATGTTCGCGGTACGGTTTGGATCGTATTCGATACGCTCGACCTTTGCCGGAATACCATCCTTCTGACGCTTGAAGTCGATCAGGCGATAGTGCTGCTTGTGACCGCCGCCGATGTGGCGGGTGGTGATGTGACCATTGTTGTTACGGCCAGCAGTTTTCGATTTCTTTTCAACCAGGGCAGCGAACGGACGGCCTTTGTACAGGTCCGGGTTCACCACCTTCACCATGCCGCGACGGCCTGGTGAGGTTGGTTTCATCTTTACGAGTGCCATTATTTAGCCTCCTCGGAGAAGTTGATTTCCTGGCCAGGCTTCAGGCACACGAAAGCACGCTTGGTATGGTTGCGACGGCCATTGAAACGGCCCGAACGCTTTTGCTTACCTTGGCGATTGACTGTCTGCACCGACAGCACTTCAACCTTGAACAACAGTTCAACGGCTGCCTTGATCTCAGGCTTGGTCGCATCCGGCAATACGCGGAACACGATCTGCTCGTTCTTTTCCGCGACCATGGTGGCCTTCTCGGAAATGACCGGCGCCTGGAGCACCTTCATCAGGCGCTCTTCGCTGAATTTGATTACGGCGCTCATGCGAACATCTCCTCGATCATGGCCAGTGCTGCTTTGGTGACCACGATTTTTTTGTAGAACACCAGCGACATCGGATCGGCGTGACGCGGCTCGACGACCAGCACGTTCGGCAGGTTGCGCGATGCGAGCATCAGGTTTTCGTCCGTCGTGTCGGTGATGATCATGACCGATTCCAGACCCATGCCCTGCAGCTTTTGAGCCAGCAGCTTGGTCTTTGGCGCGTCGATCGACAGGCCTTCGACCACAACCAGGCGCTCTTCGCGGGCCAGTTGCGACAGGATCGAGCAGATACCGGCGCGATACATCTTCTTGTTCACTTTGTGGGTGAAGTTCTCGTCAGGCGAGTTCGGGAAGATGCGTCCGCCGCCGCGCCACAGAGGCGACGACGACATACCAGCACGCGCGCGGCCGGTGCCTTTTTGGCGCCATGGCTTTTTGGTCGTGTGGTGGACTTCTTCACGGTCTTTCTGCTTGCGGTTACCCGAACGCGCGTTAGCGGCGTAGGCGACCACGATCTGGTGAATCAGGGCTTCGTTGTAGTCACGGCCGAACACGGTATCGGCGGCGGCGACGTTCGAACCTGCGACAATTCCTTGCTCATTGAGAAGCTTGAGTTCCATAATTAAGCTCCCTTCTGTGCTTTGGATTTAATGGCAGGCGAGACGATCACTTGGCCATTTTTCGCACCTGGGATCGCGCCTTTGACCAGCAGCAGCTGACGGTCGGCATCGATACGGGCGATTACGAGATTCTGTACGGTACGGTTGACGTCACCGAGGTGACCGGTCATGCGCTTACCAGGGAAAACGCGACCTGGATCCTGCGCCATACCGATCGAGCCTGGTACATTGTGCGAACGCGAGTTACCGTGGGTAGCGCGGCCGGAAGAGAAGTGGTAACGCTTGATGACGCCAGCGTAACCCTTACCGATCGTGACACCTTGCACGTCGATCTTCTGACCGACTTCGAACAACGAGGCAGCGACGATGTCGCCAGCTTTGAGTTCGGCAGCTTTAGCGGCATCGACGCGGAATTCCCGCAACATCGTGCCAGCTTCGACGCCAGCTTTGGCGTGATGACCCGCAACTGCCTTGGTCACGCGGGAAGCGCGACGTTGACCGAATGCGACCTGAACAGCGGTATAACCATCTGTTTCAGGAGTTTTGACTTGCGCAACACGGTTGTTCGATACGTCCAACACGGTGACCGGGATCGAGTCCCCTTCATCCGTGAAAATGCGCATCATGCCAACCTTGCGACCGAGAAGGCCTAGGCTCATTTTTTCTCCATTCCCCACCTGCGATTGGGCGGGGCTAACTGTTTAACTACCAAGTAAAGGACGGATTCAAAAAGGACGAATCCATACCGAAGCCGGCAAGTATAACGTGCAAAAGGGCTTGACGCAACAGATTAGTTGGGGGTATGTCGAGGTATTCGGCCGATTGTTGTAACCGTCGAACGTGCGATGCAATGACGCTACGACTCGCAAGGCAAATGTCGGGCCGAAGGCGGGACTCCCCTGGTCTAAACGGCGCGTGGTCGGAACCCTTGACGCCGGAATAGACGACGTCCAGTGCGCCGAGTTCGCGCGCGGGCGCCATCGCGGAGGACAGCGCGGCGTACCACGCCTCTAACCTTGATGTCCGGGAACTCGGTGATGCGGCCGGAGCCGGTTCTGCACAATGACAGCCTGGATCTTGTCGAGGCCGGCGCGGTGGGCGGCCAGGTAGGCCTTGCTGCCCAGCAGGCCCTGCTCCTCGCCGGAGAACAGGACCACGCGCAGGCTGCGCTTGGCCTTCAGGCCGGCGACTTGCCGCGCCCGCCTCCGACCAAATCCGAATCCGTGTACTCAGGTCGGAGGTCATCCGCATCGTTCTGGTCAGCCTGGCTCATATCGACTCCGCTCCCACTTCGTCGCAACCCGGGCGCTGATGATCCTGATCGCGTCGCCGCGTTCGGTATGTCCAATCACCAGCGTCCGTCCTTTGCTCGAAGTTCCTAAGGTAATGTTGCGCGCCTCTGTCAACGAATGGTCATCCCACTCATACTCCGCAGTCATTATATCCCCGTGGTGTCGCGCTTCACACCATGGTAACGCCCCCCGGCGGCCACTCATCAGCGCGCGTCAGGGACGCCAAGGGAACCTATTCGCATTCGTGCTGAGCAGCAACTGCCCCATGCCCAATCATGCCAAGCCGTTATCATTCATAATAGACAGATTACGCGCGCCGACCCGTTAGCGTCTGCTCGAGCGCCGCAATTGCAACGAATCGATTCATCCCCCACACGAAAGTACCCATGCGCGTTTGGTTCAACAGGACGTTTTCGTCCGTGTCCGCTGCCATCAGCCTGATCCGCGAAGCCGATAGCGGTGGCCGCTTCCACCTTATATATAGCAACGCCAACCCGCACGTCGCCGCGGCGCGCGTCGCACACGAGTTCCATGACGAGCCGACCGGGCTCGACACCGACGCCTACATCGACTGGTGCCTGGCGTTCTGCCGCGAGCACAAGGTCGACATTTTTATTCCAGGCAAGGCCTCGACCGCGTTGGCAGCCGAGCACGCACGCTTTGCCGCGCAAGGAACGCGCGTCCTCAGCGCAGCCTCGCAGGACCAGCTCGAACTGATCCACGACAAGGCGCGCTTCTACGCCACCACCGAACTGCCCGGCGCCCCGGTGGCCGAGTTCCTGCCGTTCGAGTCGCTGGCCCAATTCGAGGCCGGCTTCACCGAATTGCGGCCGCGCCACGCCAAGCTGTGCGTCAAGCCGTCGAACTCGGTGTTCGGCCTCGGCTTCGCCATCCTCGACGAGGAGCGCAGCAGCGCCGCCCTGCTGCTGGCCGGCACCGAGTACCACATCGGGCTGGAAGACTTCCGCCGCGGCATCGGCGAGCTGGGCGAATTTCGCACCATGCTGCTGATGGAATACCTCGACGGCCACGAATTCAGCGTCGACTGCGTCGGCGACCAGGGCCGCCTGGTGACTGCGATCGCGCGCAAGAAGGCGATGACGGCCGGCCGCGGCCAGCTGATCGACATGCGCCAGGACATCCTCGACGCCACCGCCGAGCTTGCCCGCACGCACGGGCTGAACGGCGTGTTCAACGTGCAATTCCGCGAAGGCGGCGGCGAATTGCGGCTGCTGGAGATCAACCCGCGCATGTCGGGCGGCATCGGCATGGCCTGCGTGGCCGGGCCGAACTTGCCGTGGATTGCGCTGTCGGGCTTTGCCGACGGCTTCGACCAGGTGGTGGTGCCGCCGGTGCGCAACGGCATCCGCGTCGCTGAACTGAGTTCGGCCACGGAGCTGGCATGACGCTGCACCGCGTGGCGTTGCCGACCGGCGCGCTGGAACTGACCATCGACGCCAGCGAGTTTCCATTGGACGAACTGATGGGTTTTGCCGCGCGCGACAACGCCAAGCGCGGCTTCCTGTTCCTGTCGAAGGTGCTGGGCAAGCACTGGCCGGTCAAGCCGTCGTTGATGACCACCATCCACGAAACGCTGGCCGCCGCCGTGCCGGCCATGCCGGGGCCGCTGGTATTCATCGCCATGGCGGAAACGGCCATTGGCCTCGGCCAGGGCGTGTTCGAAGCCTGGCTGCGCGCCCATCCGGGGCAGGACGCGCTGTTTCTGCACACCTCGCGCTACCGCGTCGGCGACGCCCCGATCATCGAATTCCAGGAAGCGCACAGCCACGCGCCGCGCCAGTTCCTGCATCTGCCGGCAGGCGACGCCGAGCGCAAGCTGCTGATGCACGCCAGGGCGCTGGTACTCGTCGACGACGAAGCGAGCACCGGCAACACGTTCCAGAATCTGGCCGACGCCTGCCGCACGCTCAACCCGGGCATCGAGCGCGTGCACCTGGCCACCATCACCAATTTCATGGGCGTCGACGCCACGGCCGCCCTCAGCGAACGCTTCGGCCTGCCGGTGACCCTGGGCGCGTCCGCCAGCGGCCGGTATTCGTTCGCGCCGGGCCAGTTCACGCCGTCCGGCGGCGAAGCGCAGCGCTTCGATCCGGATGCCGACCGCGGCGCCAACGCCGGTTTCGGCCGCTACGGTTTGCAACGCGCGCTGGAAACGCCGGAAGCGCTGGCGTCGCTGCTGGCCGCGCAGATCGGCCCGCGCGAAAACGTGCTGGTGCTGGGCACGGGCGAATTCATGCATGCGTCCTACCTGCTGGGCGCGGCGCTGGAGCGGCACGGCGCCGACGTGGTGGTGCAGTCGACCACGCGCTCGCCGATCCTGACCTGGGGCGCCGTATCGGCCGCCATGCGCTTTCCCGACAACTACGGCGAAGGCATCGCCAACTTCCTGTATAACGTGCGGCGCGGGCAGTACGACCACGTCTTCATCTGCCACGAAACGGCGCCGAACGCGGCGCTGTTCGAGCTTGCGGGCGAACTCGACGCACGCCTTTTCCATTTCCTGACCGAGACACACATTGAAGAAGTTTCAGAAATTCCTGTTCGCTGACCTGGACGACACGCTGTTCCAGTCACTCGAGAAGTGCCATGAGCGCGACACGCTGGAGCCGGCCGCCTTCCTCAAGGACGGCGCGCCGATCTCGTTTACTACCGCGGCGCAACGCGCCTTCATCGCTTTCGCGCAGGACGGCATGACGATCATCCCGGCCACCGCGCGCAACCTGAACGCGTTCCAGCGCGTGCATCTGGCGTGTACCAGCTACGCCGTGCTCGACTACGGCGGCATCGTGCTCGGTCCGGACGGCAAGGTCGACCAGATCTGGCTGGCGCGCATGCAGGACGCCATGCACGCCGCCCTGCCCGGCCTGCAGGAACTGGCCGCGCTGATCGACGCCTGGGGCGCCAGCAGCGGCCGCGGCCATCGCGCGCGCATCATCGAAGACTTCGCCACGCCGTTCTACGTGGTGGTCAAAGATCCCGAGAAGAACGCCGAGCGCCTGGCGCTGATCGAACGCGACGTCGTTCAGCCGTGGCTCGACGCCGGCGCGCGCGATTACTTCATCCACCGCAACGGCAACAACCTGGCGGTGCTGCCGAACGCGCTCAACAAGTCGCATGCGGTGGCCTATGTGACGGAAAAATTGCGCGAGGAACATGGCGACATCTTGACGTTCGGCATTGGCGACAGCAAGTCGGACGCGCGCTTCATGGCCGCCTGCGACTACGCCATCGTGCCGAGCCGCACCCAGCTGGCCGGCCTGACCTTGGGGACGCTATGAGTTTTTCGGGCAGCTACGACGCCGCCGACGTCAGCTTCCTGCTCAAGCCGCTGCCGCTGCAAGGCTTCGTCGATGTCGCCGAGAAGGAATACCTGATCCAGTCCGGCCAGCGCCACTACAGCGAGATGCTGTCGCCGGAATCGTTGCCGTCGGCCAAATACCTGAGCGTCTTCGAGCAGGCGTGCAGCGCCAACATGGGCCGCATGGCCGCCGATTGCCTGGCGCTGGCGGCGCTGATCGCCGAGCGGCGCAGCGGACCGGTGACCTTGGTGTCGCTGGCGCGCGCCGGCACGCCGGTCGGCGTGGTGCTGAACCGCCTGCTGCCGGCCGTGTTCGGCCGCGCATCGACCCACTATTCGGTGTCGATCATCCGCGACCGCGGCATCGACCAGGTGGCGCTCGAGCACATATTGGTGCAGGGCCACGCGCCCGAGTCGATCGTGTTCATCGACGGCTGGACCGGCAAGGGCGTCATCTCGCGCGAGCTGGCCGACGCCGTGGCCGAGTTCAACTTGCGCCGCGGCACGGCCATCGACGGCGGCCTGTACGTGCTGTCGGACCTGGCCGGCACGGCCGCGTGCGCCGCATCGTGCGACGATTACCTGATCCCTTCGAGTATCCTGAACGCTACTGTGTCCGGTTTGATCAGCCGTTCGATCCTCAATGATGCGATCGGACCGGATGATTTTCACGGTTGCGTGTACTACCAGCAGTTCGCCGCGCATGACCAGTCGCGTTCGTTCGCCGACAGCCTGGCCGCGCAGGCACTGGCGCTGGCCGACCAGCCGCGCCCGCCGGCCGCCCCATCCGACAAGGAGCAGGCGGCGGCAGTGTCGCGCGCCTACATGCTGGCGGCGCTGGTGCAGCATGGCATCGGCGACGTCAACATGGTCAAGCCGGGCATCGGCGAAGCGACGCGGGTATTACTGCGCCGCACGCCGCGCCTGCTGATCGTGCGCGACGCCGGCGCAGCTGAAGTGGCGCACCTGCTGTTGCTGGCGCAAGAAAAAAATGTACCGATGGTGCAAGACCGGGCCCTGCCCTACCACGCGGTTTCCCTGATTAGGAGTGCACTGGATGGCTAGATCGATGGGCGCCTCACTGTATGTGCCGGCAAACCACAAGGACCTGATGGCGGTCGCCGATGGCGAGCGCATCGGCCACGCACGCTCGCTGATTTTCTGCACCGAGGACTCGGTCGCCGATCGCGACCTCAGCTGGGCGCTGTTCAACCTGTCGGTGGTGCTGGCCAACATGCGCGGCGACAGCAGCGCCGAGCGCTTCGTGCGGGTACGCAATCCCGAGGTGATGGCGCGCGTGCTGGCCATGCCTGGCGCCGACAAGCTGACCGGCTTCGTGCTGCCGAAGTCGACCCGTCACAATTTCGACGCATATTTCCGCCAGGTACGCGACACCTCCCACTTGCTGATGCCGACGCTGGAAACGGCCGAGGTCTTCAATGACGACGAGATGCGCGAATTTCGCAAGGTGCTCGAAGCGCCCGGCGTGCGCAGCCGCATCCTGGCGCTGCGCATCGGCGGCAACGACCTGCTGGCTCTGCTGGGCCTGCGCCGTCCGCGCGGCATGACGATCTACCGCACTCCGCTGGGGCCGGTGATCGCCAGCCTGGTGACGACCTTTCGCCCTTACGGCTTTGTGCTGACGGCGCCGGTATTCGAACACCTCGACCTGCCCGAGTTGCTCGACCAGGAAGTGCTGGAAGACATCGCCTACGGCATGGTCGGCAAGACCGCGATCCACCCGACCCAGATCACGCCGATCGAGCAGCACTACCGGGTCAAGCCGCATGACCTCGAGGCGGCCCGCGCGATTCTGGACGTCAACGCGCCAGCCGTGTTTAAAATGCACGATTCGATGTGCGAAGTCACCACCCACCGTGCCTGGGCGCAACGGATGGTGGACCAGTCGGATGTATTCGGCGCCCATCCTCACGAAGCGGCCACCCCGGCGACGACGACGGGCGAACTCAAACTTACTCAGGGAGACTGACATGAACGAATTCTCGCGCGGACAAAAAGGCAAACTCGCCGACCTCGGCTGCAATTTGCCGATCACCGTCGAACTCGACATCGCCGCCGGCGGCATGTCGGTCGACGTGTCGTGCTTCGGCGTCGACAGCAACGACAAGCTGTCCGACGAGCGCTACATGGTGTTCTACAACCAGCTCGCCAGTCCTGAGGGCGCCGTCAAGCTCGAGCTGGGCGACAAGCCGCGCTTCACCTTGAACCTGGAGGCGCTGCCGGCGTCGATCATGAAGCTGGTGTTCGTTGCCGCCATCGACGGCAACGGCACCATGCGCACGATCGGCCCGAGCGCGCTGACCTTGTCGTCGACGGTGCGCTTCGCCTGGTCCGGCGCCGACTTCCAGGATGAAAAAGCCGTCATCGTCGGCGAGATCTATCGCAAGGACAATGTCTGGCGCTTCGGCGCGGTCGGCCAGGGTTTCAATGGCGGGCTGTCGTCGCTGCTGGCGCACTTCGGCGGCGCCGAGGCGGCGCCCGCTGCAACGCCAATGCCGGCACCCGCAGCCGCGCCCGTGCCTGCCGCCAAACCGGTGTCGCTGTCGAAAGTGACGCTCGACAAGCGCGGCGACAAGGTGTCGCTCGACAAGCGCGGCGCGCGCGGCTTTGGTCCCATCCACGTCAACCTGAACTGGAACCAGAACGCCACGCCGCCGGCGCCAGCCAAGACCGGCTTTCTGGCCAAACTGACCGGCGCCGCCGCCAGCACCGGCATCGACCTCGACCTTGGCTGCATGTACGAGATGGCCGATGGGCGCAAGGGCCTGGTGCAGGCGCTGGGCAATGCCTGGGGCGAACTCGACCGGCCGCCGTTCATCAAGCTGGCCGCCGACGACCGCACCGGCCAGACCAAGGAAGGCGAGAACCTGCACATCAACGGCGACCATTTCAACGACATCAAGCGGGCGCTGATCTTCACTTTCATCTACAAGGGCGCGCCGAACTGGTCCGCAACGGACGCGGTAGTTTCGATCAAGATGCCGGACCAGGCGCCGATCGAAGTGCGGTTGGATGGCGGCGGCAACCAGATGATGTGCGGCATCGCGATGATCGAGAACGTCGGCGGCAGCCTGCAGGTGACCAAGCTGGTCGACTATTTCGCGCAGGACGGCAAGATCAGCGCGCACGAGATGATGGACCGCAAGTTCGGCTTTGGCCTGCGCTGGACGACCGGCAGGAAAGACTAAGTTCCGGCCTGCGCCAACGAAACCGGGGTCTGACCCACACGACGGGTCAGACTCCTTATATGGCGCCGGCTATTTCGCCAGGCGCGCGGTCATTTCGGCGAATATGATGCCTCGCGCGGCGCGCAGCAGCCGCATTTCGCCGGCAAGAAAACGTCGTGCCGCATCTGGATCTGGGCAGTTTTGAAGCGATTGATCCTGCACGTTCTGTATGGCTTCGATCAGCTTGTCGGCCTCCCGCGGCACGGCGGCCAGCAGATCGTCCAGCTCGCGATGGATCGTGCGCTCCGCTAAGCCCAACACCTTGCCTGCCATCAGCAGATGCTCGCGCTCGATGTCGCCGAACGTTTTGGCATCACCGACCGAAAATGCCAACTCGGTATGCGGCCAGCGTGCGCCATCACCGGCGAACGCCTTGGTGTCGTAGACTGCGGTGCAAAGCATATCGTAGGCGGGCGCAAGGTTAATACCATCGGCGCCAACCAGGAATGAGATGTTCTTGAGGTGGTTATCACCGTTACCGACCAGCACATTAAAAACTATCCAGCGGTACAACTGCAGTCTGGCGGCCGCCTTCGACCTGCAATGCGTCAACGCGTCGGCCAGCGTGTCGAGCCGCGCCGCGGAATATTTGAACGCCCGCGACTTGTTGAGCAACTGGCAGGTGTCGATGACGTGCCTGCGCCGCACTTCGTCGGCGCGCTGTGCGAGCCGACCGGCCGCCAATCCCTTCGGCACGATCCGGTCGAAACGATCAACCATGTACACAGGCTGCGGCGCATAGCGTCGATGCACCACTGGCACGTCCAGGCCGACCGCTTTGGCAAGCCGCATCGTGAAATATTCGTTCATGACGGACGCCGGATATGCGCCCCCCTGGAAGTTCGGCTTGAGGATATGCGTCGATGGCGTTGCGGGCAATGGTTCATACAGGGCGTCGCCATCGAGAATCACAAGCATCTTGTGCTGGGCTCCCGCCAGCGACATGCGCTTCGGTGCGTCCTTCGTCAGCGATGCATTGGGAAGATTTAGTATGCGCGCATTGAGTTCTTCCAGGGACAGCGGCCTTACACCGGCGTCAGCAGGCACTGGATTGGCCCGGTCACGCAGCACCAGCGACCCGGCCGATTCGGCGCCGAAGTACGCAAGCAGCCCGAATCCATCCTCGGCATTCAGGCCGGCATCCTTTGCAATGACCGTACGCAGCGCTTCCTCCGGCAGCAGATTGTCGAAGTACCACTGAACCGGCCGGTTTGACGCGCCATCGACAATGACGCGCTGGCGACGCGCCAACGCCGGCGACAAGTCAAACCCCTGTTCCGCAGCGATCCATTGGTCGGCGTAAGCGAACTGCCACAGGTCGTTTTCCTCGCCGAGAATGCCGACCAGCTCGTCATTGACCAACACCTCAAGTTGGCGCAAGGTCATTTCCTGGCCGGCGATGAGGTGACCGATTTCCTCGGTGTGTAAGGCTTCACGCCCTTGAGCTTGAGTTGTGCCAGGCTGCCTTCCACTTCGTCCGGAACGTCGGCACGCAACGCAATCCCAAGTTCGGCAAGGATTTTCATGACCCGCCCGAGCTGGACGGTTTCCTTGCCGCGCTCGACCTCCCTGACAAATACCGGGCCGACGCCGGCGCTGCCGGCCACGTCGTCCATACGCATTTTCTGATGCTTTCGTACCGCCCGGATCAGCAGACCCAGTTCGTCAGGCGATCGTATGTCGATCAACATGCTTGCTCCAAAATCGATGCGTTGGGATCGATTATGGCCTGACCGCCCGACCCGGTCAACAAATCAATGCGATAGCATCGATTCGTTCCGGGTACTGGCCATTCGAGGCTTAAACGACGCGAGTACATCGCTATGGTGCTCATCGATTCATTGCACTGGCTTCCGGCGCCGGTTTGCAGGACGGACCTCCTCGACGAACACGTTGAGCAGGAACCACGCGGACAGCCCGACGATCAGGAAGTAGCCGAGCAGGACGCGCAGCCCGATCTTCATGCGGCGCTGTTCATGCAACTACCAGGCTGTAGCCCATGCCGCGGTGGGTCTGGATCGGGTCGATGTTGGGATCGACCGCGCGCCGCTTGGCGCGCAGCGACTTGACGTGAGCGTCGACGGTGCGCTCGAGCGTATCGGGGGCGCCGTCCCACACGCGGTCCATCAGTTGCGGGCGCGACAGCACATGGGCGGGATGCTCGAGCATCGTCTTGAGCAAAGTCGGGCAGGCCGATGTCGAGCACCAGCAGGGCCGGCGCGTCCGGGCCGCCGGCGCGCAGGGCATCCGCGATACTGTCCGCAATGGCGAGTGCGTCTTCTGCAATCAGGATCGTTTTCATCACGCGCGTATCGCGTTCTTTTGTGCAGCGAGCAACAAGTCAGGGTGAAGTTGCCGATTTCGCCTGGCGCGCACGGGGCATCGGCCGCACCAGCAGCCAGCTGGCCAATACCAGCAAGCCGAACAGCGAATACACCATCGTGAACACCCACGGCGGCGCCTGGTAGAACATCACTTGGCCGACCCAGTGGGCGATGAAGTCATCGTCGAAACCGCCTTGCCCGGCCCGCTGGCGCAACCATTGCTCGAGGGTGGTCAGCGGACAGTCGATGCCGAACCAGGATTCCGCCACCACGTAACCGATGGCCGCCAAGTGCAGCACGCGGAACCAAAAATTTCTGACCCAGCGCCAGTGCAGTTTGCCGCCAAGCAGAATCAGCACCAGGCCAGCGACGATGAACAGCACCACGCCGAGGTGGGCGACCAGGACCGCGTTGGCAAGCAATCGGTAGGCATCGAGCGTCATCGGAAAAGCATACACCTGTTGCGGCAACATAGCGCAAATAGCAACAAGGGTGTCACGCTGCAAAGTTGTCAACTCCACGCGAAGGATAACCATGTTGCTGCGACCTCTTTGTCTTGCCGCGCTGATCATGTGCGCTTCGATTCCGGCGTGTGGGCCGACATCCCGATCAACCCAGCTGGTCGAGAGCTGGTCGAGGCAGCGCGACAGCTGCAGATAGCCGGCAATGTGAAGGCAGCGTACGAGACGCTGGTGAAGGCGGCGGCGGACAAGACCTCTTCGATGCCGATGCACATGATTGCAGGAATATTGTATGACGCCGCCGCCGGCGCCAGTGGCGAGGCGAAAAGCCGACTGTCCAAGCAAGCGGCGGCGGCGGCGCGGGAGGCGCTGGCGCGGAACGAGCGCGACCCGGTTGCGCAAGAACTTCTTCGAAAATTGCTCGACGAGCAGACACCCGGATCCCTTGCACCAGCCGACAGCGGCGGCGGCGGCGCTGCTGGCCGAAGGTGAAAAACTGTTCCAGCAAAGCCGCTTCGCTGACGCGTTGGCGAAATATCAAGCAGCGGCTCAGGCCGATCCTTTGTATTCAACCGCCTTGGTGTACGCCGGCGACTGTTTTTTCGTGCAGCGTCAGAGGCCCGAGGCCGAACAGCACTTCCTCAAGGCGACGCAGATTGAAGCTCTCAACAGCCAAGCGTGGCGCTTCCTTGCCGATACGTTCGAACGGCAAGGCAACATCAAGGAGGTTGAGCGCGCCTTGTTTGCGGCAATCGCCGCCCATCCAAACCAGTTGCCGAATTGGGATAAGCTGGCCGCGCCATCGAAGTTGGCCTTGAAGCGTTTCGCGTTTGTGCGCAAGGCCAGCGTAGCCGCAAACAAGGAAGGGGGCAAGCGCGAAATCGAATTGCAGCGCGATTTTGCCGAGGGTAGCGCCGACGGCACTTTCTGGCTGGGATACGGCCTGGGACTGATCGCGGCGCGCGAGAAAAATCCGGCGATCTCTTCATACGCACTGGAACTCGCCGCCCTGGGTACCGCCTTGGAGACTGATCGCGAATCGTTGGCAAAAGGAGAGCGGCCGTTGAGCGATCCCGCCCTGCCGACGTTGCGCAAACTGTACGCCGAGCGGCCGCTGGAGGCGGCCATCCTGCTGTTAATGTACCGCGAAAGCTACCGGCCCGAATTCGAAGAATGGAAACTGGCCAATCCGAACGGCGTGCCCGCGTTCGTCGCCGCCTACGGCTTGCGCCCGTAAAACGGCATTGGGGCCGGGGTCGCTCGCATCGTTGCGAACTCGCCCGGCCCCAATCTGTCGTCGCCTTTACGCGACGCTGCGTTTCTATTCTGGTGGGCGGTGCAGAATTCGAATCTGCGACCCCTTGGATGTCGACCAAGTATTCTAACCAGCTGAACTAACCGCCCTGAGGGGACGCATTATAGCGGGCGATGGCAGGACCATACAAGGGCGCACGCGAAAAAAGTGCAAGCGGTGCCAAGACTGAAACGTCGTACTGCAATCAAGCGCGTTTTACGTCTCGAAGCGAGCGCTTGAACGCCTTCAGGTCGTTGGTGGAAAACATATCGCTGCGGCCTATCTTGCTGGATGCCCGCAGGCGCTCTGCATTGACGTAGCACCGGAATGTCGACATTGATATGTCCAGATAATCGGCCGCTTGGGCCGCGGTAAACTGCATCTGTTCCAAGTGTCCAAACACCTGCTGATGCGTGCTATCTTCTTCATGAAGCCCGGCACTCGACAGCTCGAAGAACTTCGTTCTTTCATTCCTCGACAGATTGCGCAAGTCACGAAAAACCGCTTCGGCGGTTAGCTGACTCATGGTCATCTCCTGATTTCAGATACTTTTTTAGGTCCGCATAGAAGTTCTCATGCGAACCCACTTTATAAAAATCGATGTAGAGCAACTCGACCTCCACGTCTCTCCCCGGTTTCCCTAATTCCGTCGGCGGGCGATAAGCTAACAGATACTCGACGTTAGCCTGCCAAGACTTGAAGACATATGCCCTTGAGATCTCCCACCTTATTTTCCCCGATGGTCGGGTCTTCAAGAATCAAGTTGACGGCGTCTTCGATGGCCAACTGCAGTGGAGCGCGCTGTTTCTTGACGAACCTGGCGAACGGCGGTTTGTCGCGGGGCTGCATGGCGAGTTTTATTCTATCAAAATTGAGCACTTATAGTGTCAAGCAGCAGTGCGACATTTTCCAGTCTAACGACAGGCGCCGGGTTCCTTACGACAAAGGCCAGAAGCGCAGCCGAAAAAAAACCGGAGGCGCATATGCGGCTCCGGCATTTTCTGAGGCGGCGTTGGCCGCCCTTACCACGATTATTGCAGCTTGATCTCGACGTCTACACCTGCTGGCAGGTCCAGCTTCATCAGCGCGTCAACGGTCTTGTCCGTTGGGTCGACGATGTCCATCAGACGCTGGTGCGTACGGATCTCAAACTGGTCACGCGAAGTCTTGTTGACGTGCGGCGAACGCAGGATGTCAAAACGCTGGATGCGCGTTGGCAGTGGCACTGGGCCCTTGACGACGGCGCCGGTGCGCTTGGCGGTCTCGACTATTTCGAGTGCCGACTGGTCGATCAGTTTGTAATCGAATGCTTTCAGGCGAATGCGGATTTTCTGGTTTGGTGCGGACATGATATTTCCTCTAAAGAGCGAACCGCGCTTATCGCACGGCAATATATGGGGGACCGACATTATACTATAAAACTGCAGGGCAGGAACCCGAAGGCCCCTGCGCTGTTACTACTAAACGACAGCATTAATCAGAGGGGACAGACCCGCAGGTCTTTCCCCTAAGATTATTTACCTTCGCTGAGGATCTTGGCAACGACGCCGGCGCCGACGGTACGACCGCCTTCACGGATGGCGAAGCGCAGGCCTTCTTCCATCGCGATCGGGTTG
>NZ_JAFCWM010000016.1:0-118673 GCF_049897565.1 Massilia sp. TWR1-2-2
GGGGTAGAATTCATATCGGGCAAGGTGGTGTTCGTGTTGTAAATTGTGTTTCTCGATAACTCACATTTTATCAATCACTTACGGCATTCTTGCCCTTTTTTATGCAAAATTCAGGCTAGAAGGTGGCCTCGATTATTTGCGCGCCGTCGTCGTGAACGATTCGCTCGGTTTGGCTGTCGAACTTGAGGCGGACATGCAGCGCGTCGTCGACACCTACACCTGCGAATGGAAGGCTGCCATCGAAGACCCGGAAACGCGCAAGCGCTTCCGCCACTTCGTCAACAGCGAGCAGGCCGACCAGAACGTGGTGTTCATGTCCGAGCGCGGCCAGATTCGTCCGGCCACGATCGAAGAGCGCCAGCGCAAGACGATCCCGATCATCGCCCTCACCGCCTAGGAGAACCACATGAACCGCGACCTTCAAACAGATAACTGGACCGCCGTCTGCGCGCTCGACGACATCGTGCCCAACACCGGCGTGTGCGCGCTGTTCAACGGCGAGCAGGTAGCCGTGTTCCACGTCGACGACGGCGCCTCGCACGTCTACGCGATCGGCAATTACGACGCCAACTCCGGCGCCTCGGTGATCTCGCGCGGCCTGGTCGGCAACCTGGGCGAACGAATCGTCGTCGCCTCGCCCATCTACAAGCACCACTTCGACCTGCGCACCGGCGAATGCATCGAGGCGCCCGAGCATTCGGTCGGCAGCTTCCACGCCCGTATCGCCGAAGGAAAGGTCTGGGTCGGCGCATGAACGCGCCGCGGCAGTCGCTGGTCGTGATTGGCAACGGCATGGCCGGCATGCGCACGGTCGAAGAACTGCTCAAGCTCTCGCCCGAGCTGTACGACATCACCGTATTCGGCGCCGAGCCGCACGGTAATTACAACCGCATCCTGCTCTCGCCCGTGCTGGCCGGCGACAAGAACATCGACGACATCATGCTGCACACCCGCCAGTGGTATGCCGACAATGGCATTACGCTGCATGCGGGCGACCCGGTGGTCCACATAGACCGGCGCCGGCGCATGGTTCGCTCCAAATCCGGCCGCGAACTCTGGTACGACCGCCTGCTGTTGGCCACCGGTTCCACGCCCTTTATCGTCCCGGTGCCTGGCCACAAGCTGGCCGGCGTGATCGGTTTCAGGGACATCTGCGACGTCGACACGATGCTCGAAGCCGCGCGTAGCGGCGGCCGCGCGGTCGTCATCGGCGGCGGCCTGCTCGGCCTCGAAGCGGCCAATGGCCTGCTGCGCCGCGGCATGCACGTTACCGTCGTCCACGTCACCGACAGCCTGATGAACCAGCAGCTCGACAAGCCGGCGTCGCTGCTGCTGAAAAACGCGCTCGAACTCAAAGGGCTGCATTTCATGCTCGACGCGCACACCGCCGAAATCATCGGCGGCAAGCGCGTCAGCGCCGTGCGCTTCAAGGACGGCAGCGAGATCGCCGCCGACCTGGTCGTGATGGCGGCCGGCGTGCGCCCCAACATCGCGCTGGCGCAGAAAGCGGGCCTGCACTGCGAGCGCGCCATCGTCGTCGACGACACCCTGCAAACGTACGACCCGCGCATCTACGCGGTAGGCGAATGCGTGCAGCACCGCAGCAGCACGTTTGGACTGGTGGCGCCCATCTGGGACCAGGCCAAAGTCTGCGGCGCGCACCTGGCGCGCAGCGGCCATCGCCGCTACGTGCAGAGCGCCACGCCGACCAAGCTCAAAGTGACCGGCGTCGACCTCTATTCAGTGGGCGACTTCATCGGCGCCGAAGGCACCGAGGACCTCGTGCTGCGCGATCCACGGCGCGGCATCTACAAGCGGCTGGTCCTGAACGGCAACCGCATCGCCGGCGCGGTGCTGTACGGCGACGTGCAGGACGGCCCGTGGTATTTCGGCCTCATTCAGGACCGCACCGACATCTCCTCCATGCGCAACCGACTGCTGTTTGGCGAAGCGCTGTGCGCGCGAGCCGCCTGACGAGGAACCTATCGTGAATCTCTCCCCCATTCCGCTGGCAATCCGCACTGCCTGTCCGTATTGCGGCGTCGGCTGCGGCGTGTTGGCTACCCCGGTCGGCGACGGCGCCGTCATCATCGCCGGCGACGAGGCTCACCCGGCCAATCGCGGCCGCCTGTGCGTCAAGGGCTCGGCGCTGGGCGACACCCTTAGCCTCGACGGCCGCCTGCTGCACCCTGGCGTGCGCGAAGACGGCGTGCTGCGCCAGGTATCGTGGGACGCCGCGCTCGACAAGGTCGCCGGCGGCTTTCGCGACATCATCGCCGAACACGGCCCCGACGCGGTCGCGCTATACGTCTCCGGGCAGCTGCTGACCGAAGACTACTACGTCGCCAACAAGCTAATGAAAGGCTACATCGGCAGCGCCAACATCGACACCAATTCGCGCCTGTGCATGTCGTCCGCTGTGGCCGGCCACAAGCGCGCTTTCGGCGAAGACCTGGTGCCTGGCTGCTACGACGACTTCGAGCAGGCCGACATGGTGGTTCTGGTCGGTTCCAACACCGCCTGGTGCCACCCGATCCTGTTCCAGCGCATCTCCGCGATCAAGGAAGCGCGCCCCGATTTCAAGGTCGTCGTCATCGACCCGCGCCGTACCGCCACCTGCGAACTGGCCGACCTGCACCTGCCGGTCAAGCCCGGCACCGATGTATGGCTGTTCAATGGCCTGCTCAGCTACCTGGCCCGCAACGGCTCGGTCGACGCCGGCTTTGTCGCCGCCCACACGAGCGGCTTCAATGGCGCCCTCGAAGTGGCGGAACACGACTGCGCCGATCCATTGGCGGTGGCCAAGGCCTGCCGTGTCGAACCGGAAGCGCTGCTCGACTTCTACCGCTCGTTCGCCACCACCGCGAAAGTAGTCACCGCCTTCTCGCAAGGCGTCAACCAGTCGTCCGCCGGCACCGACAAGGTCAACGCCATCATCAACTGCCACCTGCTGACCGGCCGTATCGGCAAACCTGGCATGGGACCGTTTTCGCTGACTGGCCAGCCCAATGCGATGGGCGGACGTGAAGTCGGCGGCCTGTCGAACATGCTGGCGGCCCACATGGAGCTCGACAACCCGCTGCACCGCGAGACGGTGCAGGGCTTCTGGAAGTCGCCGCACATCGCCAGCAAGGCTGGCCTGAAAGCGGTCGACCTGTTCCGCGACATCGAGGCGGGCAAGGTCAAGGCCGTGTGGATCATCGCCACCAACCCGCTGGTCAGCCTGCCGGACGCCAACCAGGTGCAGCGCGCGCTGGAAAAATGCGAGCTGGTGGTGGTGAGCGACATCGTCGCCGGCACTGACACCAACGCCTTTGCCGACGTGCTGCTGCCGGCATTGGGCTGGGGCGAAAAAGACGGCACCGTGACCAATTCCGAACGCTGCATCTCGCGCCAGCGCCCGTTCCTGCCGGCGCCCGGCGAAGCGCGCGCCGACTGGAAGGCGCTGTGCCAGGTCGCGCAGCGCATGGGATTCGACGGTTTCGATTTCGACGGCCCGCGCCAGATTTTCGACGAGCACGCTCACCTGAGCGCATATCGCAATACGCCTGCCGACGCGCCACGCGCCTTCGCCATCGGCGGTTTGAAAGGCTTGAACCCGCGCCAGTACGACGACCTCAAACCGGTGCAGTGGCCGGTGGCACCAAATGGCGCCGGCACCGCGCGTCTGTTTGAAGACGGCCGCTTCGCCCATCGCGACGGCAAGGCGCGCTTCATCGCCACCGCCACCCGCGCGCCGGTGCACATGCCGGACACCGAGTTCCCGCTGGTGCTCAACACCGGGCGCGTGCGCGACCAGTGGCACACCATGACGCGCACCGGCAAGGCGGCGCGGCTGTCGGGCCACGTGGCCGAATCGTTCATCGACATGCATCCGCAAGACGCGCTCAAGTTCGGCGTACGCGAAGGCGAACTGGCGCGCGTGTCGAGCCAATGGGGCGCGATGGTCGCGCGCGTGCAGCACGGCGGCGGCATCGCCCGCGGCGGCGTTTTTATTCCGATCCACTGGAACGGCCAGACCGCGTCCGACGCGCGCGTTGGCACGGTCGTCAATCCCGCCGTCGACCCGATCTCGGGAGAGCCCGAATTCAAGCACACGCCGGTGACGATCGAACGGTTCGGCGTTTCGTGGCACGGTTTTATCCTGAGCCGCAGCGACCTGCCGCTCGATGGCGTGGCGCACTGGACACGCATCCAGGGCCAGCAATTCACGCGCTACGAGATGGCCGGGCGCGGCGCCATGGCCGACCATGGCGCCTGGGCGCGCGCGCTGCTCGGCGTGGCCGATGCGGACGCCGACTGGCTCGACTACGAGGACCGCAGCGGCGCCGTCTACCGCGCCGTTCACCTGGTCAACGAGCGCATCGAACAGTGCGTTTTCATTACGCCGCGGCCGGATCTTCCCTCGCGCGCCTGGCTGGCGAGCCTGTTCGCCAAGGACGAACTGTCGCGGCTGGATCGCGTGGGATTGTTAAGTGGGCAGGCAGCCGAAAAGGGAGTCGACGTCGGGCCGACGGTGTGCTCCTGCTTCGGCGTCGGCCGCAACACCATCTGCGACGCGATCCGCGCCAACGGCCTGACGTCGACGGCGGCAATCACCGCCTGCGTCAAAGCAGGCGGCAATTGCGGCTCGTGCGTCCCCGAGCTGAAGCAGCTGCTCACCGAAACGCTCGCCGCCGAGACTGCGGCATGACTCGGATGCCGTTTGCATAAAAACCGTTTTTCCCGCGCAGGCGGGAATCTCTAGCATCTCGGTTCATAGGTGGTATCGATTCCCGTCTGCGCGGGAACGACGTTTTGAAGTTATGTCTTAGCCTCCTGTTAGCGGCGATTCCGCGCGGGGTGTCAGACCTGACACCAGCTTTTAGCGCAACAGGGCCGCTACATCTGCCAGGCGCACATCGTGCATCTGATGCAGGTAGGCGTCGAAGTAAGCCTTGTGCGACGCGCCGACCACCACCAGCAAGCGGCTGCCCGGCCGCGCCGTCAGCACGTCGCGAATGTTCGCCACCATGCGCAGATTGCGCGTCTCCCAGTAGCCGACATAGCCGCGACCGAAGCGCTGCGGCGACGGCTCATTGAGCGCCGCGCCGAAATCGCTGTCGAACACCAGCCGGCCCACGCCAGGCCCGTTATGTGCGCGGTACATCGCCAGCACATCGTCGGGCGTGCCAAGCCGTTTGTTCAGCTCCTCATATGCGCGCATGCGCTTTTCCGTCGCCGGGTTGCCCCATGCTTTCATCAGTGCTTCGCCATACGCTTTTCGATCTGTCGCGATCGAGTCGGCGGTGTGATCGTCCATCGCATAGACGCGCTCGTGGCCCAGCCGTGCCGCCAGCCTTGCGGCGATCTGGTAGCTCTCGTCACGCTTGACTTCCAGCGCGCGCAGCAGCTCGACCAGCGTCGCATCGAGGCCGTCGCCGGCTTGCCGTTCGCTTTCCGGCAGCCGCAGCCACTGGACGACGGCCGACGCCCGTTCACCGCCGGCGAGGAACACGGCCGCCAGGCGTCTGCGCTGGGACGCGCTTGGTGCCGCCGGCCACGTGGCAAGCAGTTGCTCCGCTTGCGCCGCGGCCGCCGGGACATCGAGCCCGGTGGCGGCATGCGCCGGCGCCGGGTCCCAACAGTAGGAGCCGATCGAGTCCTTATAGCGATGCGGAAAACGGCGCAGGAAATCGCACTGCATCCCGGACAGCGCTTCGATCGCGATCGCCCGCGGCTGCCAACTCGCCAGCCGATCGTTCAGCAGCTGCAGGTTGGCGACGTCGAGGGAGGCCGGCAGTTGCGAAAGGTGCGGCGTGGCTAGCACCAGTACCTCATTCGGAGTCCCCGCCGCCGGGCCTTTCAGCGTGCTGGGATTGAAATCCGGCTGGTAACCCTGCGCGGCGGCCAAGCCGGAAAGCGCCATCGAGACAAGCAAGCAAGATAATCGCGGCACTCAGTTTCTCCCTCAAAGTTGACCATTGTTATTTGAATAGTTGCATGAGCGCCGAAAAAAGTCACTTCAAGATGGATGCATACGCCCGCTCGCTTGCGCTATATTGTTAATAGAAATCTATCCAACATTTACCCCAAGGCCAGTCGATGCACAATCTCCCGTTCAAACAAGTCGATGTGTTTACCGCCGTCCCTTTCAAGGGCAATCCGCTGGCCGTGGTGCTCAAGGCCGACGGACTCACCGGCGAGCAAATGCAGCAAATCGCCAACTGGACCAACTTGTCGGAGACCGCGTTTGTGCTGCCGGCCAGTTCTTCCGCTGCCGACTACCGGGTGCGCATCTTCACGCCCGCGTCCGAATTACCTTTCGCCGGTCACCCGACGATCGGCACGGCGCATGCGCTGCTCGAAGCTGGCTTCATCGAAGCGCGCGATGGCGCGCTGGTGCAGGAATGCGCGAAAGGGCTGATACCACTGCGCGTGGAATTCGATGCCGCGGGCGGCCGCTGGATTTCATTCGAACTCCCAACGCCGGAATTGACGGCGCTGACCGAAGCAGAAACGGGCGATCTGGAAGCGAACCTCGGCTGCACCGTATCGCGCGAGGCACCGCCGCAGCTGGTCGATGTCGGCGCCCGCTGGATCGTGGCGCAGCTGGCCGATGCGCAAGCGGTGCTGGCCTGCCGGCCCGATTTCGCGCGTCTGAAAATCCAGGACACCAAGGCGCGCGCGACCGGCGTGATCATTTTCGGCGCGCACGCGCCCGGCACGGCGGCGACGGTGGAAGTGCGCGCGTTCGCGCCAGCGAGCGAAATCGACGAGGATCCGGTGTGCGGCAGCGGCAACGGCTGCATGGCAGCTTTTATCCGCGCAACCGGCCAGACTGCGCGATTCGGCCAGCGCTTCGTCGCTTCTCAGGGGATGGTGGTTGGCCGCGCGGGATTGATTCGCATCGCCATCGACACCGACCGGATTGAAGTTGGCGGCATGTCCGTAAGCTGCATCGATGGCAATCTGCGGTCTCCTCAAGGTCTGGAATAGAGTTTAGCTCGTTCCCGAGCCAGGCACGTTCGCCTTGCTGGGCGCTGCATTTGCCAGCCTCGCATGGCAGCGGCGACGCCGCACCGCCGAGGCATGAGCGCCTGACGGCAATCCTTGAGAGGAAACGGGTTCGATGCCGTTTTAACACATTGCCAACAACTACAACGGGGTCAGACCTAGGTCTGACCCCGTTGGTACTTTCGGCACGTTCGCCTCGCTGGACGCTGCATTTGCCGGCCTCGCATGGCAGCGGCGACGCAAACTGGGTCTGCCCCCCGGTTTTGGAAGTTATACCTGCATATTCATCATCTCGTGGTAGGCCGACACCATCTTGTTGCGTACCTGGACTGTCGCCTGAAAGCCGATGCTGGCCTTCTGCATCGAGATCATCACGTCCGACAGGCTGACCGAGTCGTCACCCATGGCGAACTTGTTGCCCATTTCTTCGGACTTGATCTGCGCGCTGCTGACCTGCTCGAGCGACGACTTCAGCGCGTCGGAGAAGTTGACCTTCGCCGCTGGCGTCTCGCCGATGCCAACCGGGGCGACCGGCGCGCCGCTCGGCTTGGTCGCCGCCGCCTTGAGTTGGGCCATCATCGCTTCGATGCGCCCACTGTCGATTCCGCCTACATTCATTGCTGCCTCCTGTTATGCCGGCCCGCGCGCAGGTACAATGTGCGTACAAGCGGACTCAGGCTGTCACAATAGCACCGCGTGCACACGAGTTCCCGTGGAGCAAGGCCGCAAACCACGCTCTGTTTCAGCGATTGACGGCGGTGCTGGAGCACCATAATTGTGGTTAAGCCCCATTCCTTGTTCAAGGCGCGGGAACAATTCACACATTGGGCGTGTCGCTCTCGGAACTCAACATGGCAGCAGCAGCGGAAAACCTGGTCCTCGATCCACCCGGGCAACAGACGTTCCTCCAGACTTCGTTTGGACGCAACATCGTGCTCGGCGTCGGTGCGGCGGTCGTGCTGGCAGTCATGGCGGCGGTGTGGATGTGGAGCCAGCAGCCGGAATACCGTGTCCTGTTTGCCAACTTCACCGACCGCGACGGCGGCGCCATCACCGCCTCGCTCGACCAGATGGCGGTCAAGTACAAATTCTCCGAAGGCGGCGCCGCGATCCTGGTGCCGGCCAGCCAGGTCCACGACATCCGCCTCAAGCTCGCCGCGCAAGGCCTGCCGAAAGGCGGCAACGTCGGCTTCGAGCTGATGGAAAACCAGAAGCTGGGCGTGTCGCAATTCCTCGAACAGGTCAACTACCAGCGCTCGCTCGAAGGCGAACTGGCGCGCTCGATCCAGTCGCTGGCCGCCGTCAGCGCCGCGCGCGTTCACCTGGCGCTGCCGAAACCGACCGTGTTCGTGCGCGACCAGCAAAAGCCCACCGCCTCCGTGCTGCTCAACCTGCAAACCGGCCGCGTCATTGACGCCGCCCAGGTCAGCGCAATCGTCCACCTGGTCGCCTCCAGCGTGCCGGAACTGCCGCCGTCGAACGTCACCGTCGTTGACCAGGCCGGCAACCTGCTGTCGGACACCTCCAAGCCGGCCGGCGCCAAGAACCTCGACCCGAACCAGCTCAAATATGTCATGCAGATCCAGCAGGGCATCGTCAAGCAGGTCGAGTCGCTGATCGTGCCGCTGGTCGGCCAGGGCAACGTGCGCGCCGAGGCGACCGCCGACGTCGACTTCGCGCAAGTCGATACCGCCGCCGAAATCTACAAGCCGAATTCGCCGCCGGCAGCTTCCGCCATCCGCAGCCAGCAGTCGTCCGAAGCTGCCACGCCAGGCGCCTCCGCCGGCGGCGTGCCGGGCGCGCTGTCGAACCAGCCGCCGGGCGTGGCCACCGCACCGATCACCGCCGGCGCTGCCGCCCCCGGCGCGCCTGCACCAGGCGCTGGCCCCAGCCGCAAGGACAGCACCACCAACTACGAAGTCGATAAAACCGTGCGCTTCGAGCAGCGCCCGATGGGCGGCGTCAAGCGCCTGTCGGTCGGCGTGGTGGTGAACTACCGCCGCATCGTCGACGCCAAGACCGGCAAGGTCACCATCAAGGCGCTCACCACCGCCGAAGTGGCGCAGATCAATGACCTGGTCAAGGAAGCGATGGGCTTCTCGAAGGAGCGCGGCGACACCCTCAACGTCACCAACGCGCCATTCGACGGCGTCGACAAGCCGGTCGCGCCGGCCGAGGCGCTGGCCTGGTGGCGCGACCCGGAGATACAGGAGATGGGTCGCCAGGCGCTGAAGTATCTCGCCGCCGGCCTGCTGCTGCTGTTCCTGTATTTCCGCCTGCTGCGCCCGATGCTGCGCCCCGTGATGCGCAAGTTCGACCAGATTACCGACCTGCCGCCGGCGCCCGTCAAGCCGAGCGTGGACGAGGTCGAAAAAGAAGCCGAGCGCGCCGAGCACGATACGGTTGCAGGGCAGCAGGTCGCCGGCTACCGCGAAAATTTAAACATGGCGAAGAAGCTGGCCCACGACGATCCGCGGGTGGTGGCCAACGTCGTCAAGGCATGGGTAGGCGCAAATGAATGATAACGGCATCCAGAAGGCTGCCATCCTGATGCTCGCCATCGGCGAGACCGAAGCGGCCGAAGTGATGCGCTTCCTCGGCCCGCGCGAAGTGCTCAAACTCGGCGCGGCGATGGCGACGATGAAGAGCGTGCAGCACGAACAGGTGGTGACCGTGCTCGACGCGTTCCGCCAGCAGACCGAACTCAATTCGACCGTCGGCCTCGATTCGGACGAATACATCCGCCAGGTCTTGACGAAGGCGCTCGGCGACGACAAGGCGTCGGTGCTGCTGTCGCGTATCTTGGGCGGCAAGGATGCTTCCGGCATCGAGAGCCTGAAGTGGATGGACGCGTCGTCCGTGTCGGAGCTGATCCGCAACGAGCACCCGCAGATCATCGCCACCATCCTGGTCCACCTCGAGCGCGACCAGGCCTGCGAAATCCTCGGCAATTTCACCGACCGCCTGCGCAACGACGTGGTGCTGCGCATCGCCACGCTGGACGGCGTGCAGCCGGCCGCGCTGCGCGAACTGAACGACGTACTCACCAAGCTATTGTCGGGTAACGAGAACATCAAGAAGTCGTCGCTCGGCGGCGTGCGCGCAGCGGCCGAAATCCTGAACTTCATGAGCGGCGAGCAGGAAGGCTCGGTCATGGACAACATCAAGAACTACGACAACGACATGGCGCAGAAGATCATGGACGAGATGTTCGTGTTCGATAACATCATCGACATCGATGACCGCGGCATCCAGCTACTGCTGCGCGAAGTGCAGTCGGAGATGCTGATCATCGCGCTCAAAGGCGCCTCGCAGGACCTGCGCGAGAAGATCTTCCGCAACATGAGCCAGCGCGCCGGCGAGATGATGCGCGAGGACCTCGAATCGAAAGGCCCGGTGCGCCTGTCCGAAGTCGAAGCGCAGCAAAAGCAGATCCTGCAGATCGTGCGCCGCCTGGCCGACGAAGGCCAGATCGTATTAGGCGGAAAAGGTGAGGATTCGTTTGTCTGATACGCCGAAAGAGATGCAAACCGCTTACCAGCGCTGGGAAATGAACTCGTTCGGCGACGACCGTCCGAGCGTGGTGGCCAAGCGCCCTGCCGCCGCCGCGCCGGTCGAACCGCTCATGCTGCTGCCGTCCGAAGAGGAACTGGCCGCCATCCGCGAGCAGGCGCGCGCCGCCGGCCATGAAGAAGGCCAGGGCGCAGGCTACGCCGACGGCCTGGCGATCGGGCGCTCGGAAGCGGCGCGCGAACTCGAACACCTGCAGGCGATCGCGCTCGAATTCAGCGGCGCGCTGGCCGCCGCAGACGAGACCATCGCCGCCGATGTGCTGGACCTGGCGCTGCACCTGGCCAAGGGCATGCTGCGCAGCGCGCTGGAGATCAAGCCCGAGCTGGTGATCCCGGTGGTGCGCGAGGCGATCGAATACCTGCCGGTGGTGCAGCAACCGGCGGTGCTGATGCTCAATCCCGCCGACATGCCGATCGTGCGCGAAGCGATCGGCGAAGAACTCGACAAGGGCGGCTGGCGCGTGGTGCAGGACGCCAGCATCGCGCGCGGCGGCTGCAAGGTCGATACCGCCACCAACCAGATCGACGCCCAGCTGGCCACGCGCTGGGAACGCATGACGCACGCGCTGGGCAAAGACCTCGACTGGCTCGGCGCGTGAACGTGCCGCCGCCAGACCGCCACACCGCGCGCTGGAAGTCCTACCTGCGCGACTGCGATTCGCTGCTCGATTTTGTCGAACCGATGCAGGTGTCGGGCCGCGTCACCCGCGTCGCCGGCCTGGTGATGGAATGCGTCGGCCTGCGCCTGGCCGTCGGCAGCGCCTGCACCATCCCGATGGCCAACGGCATCCGCGTCGAGGCCGAAGTAGTCGGCTTCGACGGCGACCGCCTGTTCCTGATGCCGCAAAGCGATGTCGAGGGCATCGTGCCCGGCTCGCGCGTGTTCCCGATCGAGGCCTCGGTGCCGAAACCGGGCAGCGTGGCCCATCCGCGCCGCCGGCCGAGCGACCGCGCGCGCCACCTGCCGGTCGGCGACGCCCTGCTCGGGCGCGTCGTCGACGGCGCCGGCCGCCCGCTCGACGGCCTCGGTCCCCTCGGCGCCCAGCACATGGCGCCGATCAGCGCACGCCCGGTCAATCCGCTCGACCGCGCGCCCATTACCGAAACGCTCGACGTCGGCGTGCGGGCGATCAATTCGATGCTCACCGTCGGCCGCGGTCAGCGCCTAGGACTGTTCGCCGGCACCGGCGTCGGCAAGTCGGTGCTGCTCGGGATGATCGCGCGCTACACCACCGCCGACGTCATCGTCGTCGGCCTGATCGGCGAACGAGGCCGCGAGGTCAAGGAATTCATCGAACAGATCCTGGGGCCAGTCGGGCGCGCGCGATCGGCCGTAGTGGCGGCGCCCGCCGACAGCCCGCCGCTGATGCGCCTGCAGGGCGCCGCCTACGCCACCGCGATCGCCGAGCACTTTCGCGACGAGGGCAAGAACGTCCTGCTGATCATGGATTCGCTGACCCGCTACGCGATGGCGCAGCGCGAGATCGCGCTGGCGATCGGCGAGCCGCCGGCCACCAAAGGCTATCCGCCGTCGGTGTTTGCCAAGCTGCCGGTGCTGGTCGAACGGGCCGGCAATGGCCTGGAAGGCGGCGGCTCGATCACCGCCTTCTACACCGTACTGTCGGAAGGCGACGACCAGCAGGATCCGATCGCCGACGCTGCGCGCGGTATTCTGGACGGTCACATCGTGCTTGACCGCCACCTGGCCGAAGCGGGCCACTACCCGGCGATCGACATCGAGCAGTCGATCAGCCGCGCCATGCACGGCATTACGTCGACGCCGCACCAGCACGCGGCGCGGCGCCTCAAGCAGCTGTATTCGCGCTACCAGCGCTCGCGCGACCTGATCAGCGTGGGCGCGTACGCGCCCGGCAGCGACCCGGTGCTCGACCAGGCCATCGCGCTGCACGACAAGATCGAGGCCTTCCTGTGCCAGGAGATACCTGACAAGGTCGACATGCAGCAGAGCTTGACCCAACTTACCGCTCTGTTCGAGTGATGGCGGCGGCGCCAGGCCGACTATAATCTTTCATTATGGCAAGCCTCTCTGCACTCGACACCCTGATCGACCTGGCCCAGCGCGACTGCGATGCGGCGGCCAAGCGGCTCGGTGCGGCGCTGAAGGCGGCCGAGGAGTGCGAAGCGAAGCTGACGATGCTGCTTGGCTACCGCGACGATTATGCGATGCGGCTCGACGCGGCCCAGGTGGCCGGCATCACGCCGATGGCGTACCGCAATTTTGTCGCCTTCCTCGACAAGCTCGACAACGCCATCAATGGCCAGCGCGAAGTGACCAAGCATGCGCACCACAAGAGCGCGGTGGAGAAGACCCGCTGGCAGGCGAGCGAGCGCAAGCGGCTGTCGTACCGCACGCTGTCCGAACGCGCCGCCGCCGAAACGCTGCGCATCGAGAACAAGCGTGACCAGAAGCAGGTGGACGAATTCGCGGCTCGCAAGGCCTTTTACAAACGCTGACCCGATAGACAGCAAACGAAACCCAACGACCATGCACACTCCTACCCTGCCCCAGATTACCGCCGCCGCGCCACGCGCGAACGTCAATGCCAACGCCAATGCGTCCGGCGACGGCGCCCAATTTAGCCAGGCGCTGTCGCGCGAGATCGAGCAGCGCAAGCCGAGCCCGAACCCGGCCGCCGCGCCGGTCAAGCCGCAGGCCGCCGCCAAGCCGCAGCAGGCATCGCCGGCGCAGCAGGCATCGCCGGCGCAGCAGGCATCGCCGGCGCAGCAGGCCGAACGCCAGCCGGCCGCCGCGCCGGCCAAATCGGCTGACGGCAAAGGCGCCGCGGCAAGCGGCGACGCCGCCACCGACGAGGCCAGCAACGACGCCGCCGACGCGGCCGCGGTCAGTCCGGTGGCCGACATGCTCGCGCTGGTCGCCGCTTTCAACCAGCCGGCTGTGGTTGCCGCCGCACCGGTCACCGATCCGCTGGCGGCAGCTGCCGCTGTCGCCGCGTTGAAGAAGGCGCCCGAGCCGATCGAGTATTCGGCCCAGCCGGTCAAGCCGGGCCCCACTGCGGTGAGCGAAACGCTCGACGGCGCGACGCTGCCTGCCGCGCCGCCGGCCGCCGATGGCAAGACGCTGTCGTTCAAGGACGTCGCCGCGGCGGTCGACGGCGCCGCGCGCATGATGGATGCACCGGCGCCCGAGCCGCTCAAGGTCGACCTGGCGCCGCCGCGCAGCATAGTCGGCGCCGACGCGACGGCTGTCGCCGACAAGCCCCCCGCCGGTTTGACCACGCCGGCCGCGGTTGCCGCGCCGGCCAGCCCGGCCGACGGCGATGCCGCGCCGGTGATGACGAAAGCCGAACCGGCGCTGGCGCCGACGATGGTGAAAGTCGACGCAGCGGCGCCGCGTGCGCGCGAAGGCGCGGCCGACATCACCGCCATCAAGGAGCCGGCCGCAGTGGCGGCAGCGCCGGTCAGCGCGCCGGTGCAGCAGGCGTCGCTGGTGATGGCGCACGGCGTCCATGCCAACCCGGGCGAGCGCATCGCGGCGCGGGTCGGTACGCCCGGCTGGGATAACCAGGTCGCCCAGAAGATCGTCTGGATGGTGGCCGGCAAGGAGCAAAGCGCCACGCTGACCCTGAACCCGCCCGACATGGGACCGATGCAGGTGGTGCTGAGCGTGACGAACGACCAGGCGACCGTATCGTTTACCGCGGCGCAGCCGGAGGTGCGGCAGGCGCTGGAAAACGCGATGCCGAAGCTGCGCGAGATGATGAGCGAGAACGGCATTTCGCTGGGCAATGCGTCGGTCAACGAAGGCGCGCAGGATCAGCGCCAGGCGCAGCAGGGTGACAAGTCGCGCGGCCAGGGCGGCGGCAACCGCTTCGGCGGCGGTGGCGACGTCGCCGGCCCGGCCGAGGCGCCACGCGCTGCCCGCAGCGGCGCCGGCCTGGTCGATACGTTCGCATAAACGCCCGCGCTCAGCACCGTCACACTACGCACCGTCATCCTCGCGAATGCGCGGAGTCATTTCTGCCAGCGTCAGGAATGACGGTTTTTAGGTTAGCGCAATTATCCGGATATTCGTGCGCGATAAAGCCGCATTGGCTTATCGACATCCATTCCCGCGCGGTTCGTTTTTAGTTTCGCATCGATGTCCCCAGCAAGCCACGAGTTGGAAGTGGTTATTCCTTCTTTTCCACGCATCCGATCGCCCGGTTAATCCCGATAATGACATAATGACGGCGACGATCCACTTACAGCACCCGGAGTATCTTGAAAGCGAATGACAAAATGAAGGCTGATCCAAAAGCAGATCCAGCGTCGGCGCCGAATGGCTCGAAGAAGAAAATGCTTATCATGATTATCATCGCCGTTCTGGTCGTGGGTATCGGCGCCGGTGCGGCCTGGTACTTCATGCAAGACAAACCGGCGGGCGCCGCCCACAAGGTGGTCAAGGCCGAGCCGCCCGAATACGTGCCGATCGAATCGTTTACCGTCAACCTGCAGCCTGAAACGGGCGAACAGTTTTTGCAGATCGCATTCACGCTGCAAGTGCAGAACCAGAAAGAAGGCGAAGCGATCAAGGCCAACATGGCTAAAGTACGCAGCCGCGTGCTGCTGCTGCTGTCGGGCAAAAAAGCGTCCGAAATTTCGACCGTCGAAGGCAAGCAATTGCTGGCCAAGGAAATCGTCGCCGCGGTCAAGCAGCCGTTCGTCGACAAGGGCGAGCCGCAGCAAGTGAGCGACGTGCTGTTTACCGCCTTCATCATTCAGTAATGAACCATGGCCGATAATTTTCTCTCCCAGGAAGAAGTTGATGCCCTCCTCAAGGGCGTCAACGGCGATCAGGATGACGCTGCCGCGCCGGAAGAGAGTACTGGCGTTCGCACCTATAACCTGGCGACGCAGGAACGCATCGTGCGCGGCCGCATGCCGACGCTCGAGATCATCAACGAGCGTTTCGCGCGCTTGTTGCGCGTCGGCCTGTTCAACTTCCTGCGCCGCAGCGCCGAAGTGTCGGTCGGCTCGGTGCGGGTATCGAAGTACAGCGAATTCATCCGCAACCTGGTGGTGCCGACCAACCTGAACCTGGTCCACATGAAGCCGCTGCGCGGCACCGCCCTGATGGTGTTCGATCCGGGCCTGGTGTTCCTGCTGGTCGACAACCTGTTCGGTGGCGACGGCCGGTTCCACACCCGCGTCGAGGGCCGCGACTTTACCCAGACCGAGCAGCGCATCATCCTGCGCATCCTCGATATCGTGTTCGAGGCCTATACCAAGTCATGGGAGCCGGTCTTCCCGGTCGAGTTCGAATACATCCGTTCCGAAATGAACACCCAGTTCGCCAACATCGCGACGCCGAACGAAGTGGTGGTGTCGTCGACCTTCACCGTCGAGCTCGGCTCGGTGTCGGGCCAGATCCACTTCTGCATGCCGTATTCGATGATCGAGCCGATCCGCGATGCGCTCACGTCGAGCCTGCAGGGCGAGGCGCTGGAAGTGGACAAGCGCTGGATCCGCCTGATGACGCAGCAGATCCAGATCGCCGAAGTCGAGCTGATCGCCACGCTGGGAACCGGCCGCGCCTCGTTCGACGACATATTGAACATGAAAGTGGGCGACATCATTCCCCTCAACGTGCCGGAGACGATCCAGGCCACGGTCGACGGCGTGCCGGTGATGGACTGCACCTACGGCGTGCTCAACGGACAGTACGCGCTGAAGGTCGAGAAACTGCTGGCCAATTCCGATTCCACTAAATAGAAGCAGCACCACAGGAGAGCACGATGTCCGATAATCAAGACGACCAGAGCATGGATGACGACTGGGGCGCCGCCATTGCCGAGCAGGCCAAGGCGGAAGCCGAAGCGTTGCAGAACCAGGCCGCCAGCGCCGCCGTGTTCAAGGACTTCTCGAACAAGGGCACGAAGAGCGAAACGCCGAACGACATCGACTTCATCCTCGATATCCCGGTCCAGCTGACGGTCGAACTTGGCCGCACGAAGATCGCCATCAAGAACCTGCTGCAGCTGGCGCAAGGTTCCGTGGTCGAACTCGACGGCCTGGCCGGCGAGCCGATGGACGTGCTGGTCAACGGCTGCCTGATCGCCCAGGGCGAGGTGGTGGTCGTCAACGACAAGTTCGGTATCCGCCTGACCGACATCATCACGCCGTCCGAGCGGATCAGAAAACTGAATAAATAATGGTCCGCTTCCTTCTCGCCGTCGCCGTCGCAGCAACATTTGCGGCCGGCACGGCGCAGGCCGGCCAGGCCCAGGCGGTCCAACCGCCGCCGGCCGCCGTCCCCGCCCCTGCCGCCACCGCCACCCCGCCCGTCCCCGCCGAGCAAAGCATTGCCACCGGTCCCGGGCGCCCGGTCGTGGTGCAGCCGATGACGTCCGCGCCGGCTGCCGGCAGCCTGATCCAGACCATCCTGGCGCTGTGCGCCGTGCTCGGCCTGCTCGCGGTTCTGGCCTGGTTCATGAAGCGCTACGGCCCGAAGGCCGTCGCCGGGTCGGCCCACGTGCGCCTGGTCGGCGCCCTCAACCTTGGCGGGCGCGAGCGCATCATGGTGGTCGAAGTGGGCGACCAGTGGATCGTGGTGGGCGCCTCGCCCGGCCGCGTCAATGCGCTGGCGACCATGCCGCGCGAGGCCGACGCCGATGCCGGCACCGCCTCGAATGCAAGCTTGCACCCGCACCAGCCACCGGCTTCCAGTTTTGCCGAGTGGCTCAAACAGACGATCGACAAACGTAATGCGAAATAAGAAACTCCTGCTGGCGGCACTCGCCCTCCCCGCGCTCGCCGTGCCCGCCATCGCGTTCGCCGCGCCCGGCATTCCTGCGTTTACCAGCGTGCCCGCCGCCGGCGGAGGCACCGCCTATTCGCTGCCGGTGCAAACGCTGCTGTTGATGACGGCGCTGTCGTTCCTGCCGGCAGCGCTGTTAATGATGACCAGCTTTACCCGCATCATCATCGTGCTGTCGCTGCTGCGCCAGGCGCTCGGCACCCAGTCGGCGCCGCCGAACCAGGTGATGGTCGGGCTGGCGCTGTTCCTGACGCTGTTCGTCATGGGCCCGGTGTTCGACAAGATTTACACCGATGCCTATTTGCCGCTGCAGGAAAACAAGATCCAGATGGGCGAGGCGATGGACAAGGGCGTCGCGCCACTGAAGGCGTTCATGACCAAGCAGACTCGGCAGTCAGACCTGGCCTTGTTCGTCAAGATTTCGCGCTCGCCGGCGCTGCAGGGCCCGGAAGACATCCCGCTGCGGATCCTGATCCCGGCATTCGTCACCAGCGAACTGAAGACCGCGTTCCAGATCGGCTTCGCCATTTTCATCCCATTCCTGATCATCGACATGGTGGTCGCCTCGGTGCTGATGTCGATGGGTATGATGATGATGTCGCCCGCGGTCATTTCACTGCCGTTCAAGCTGATGCTGTTTGTGCTGGTCGACGGCTGGCAGCTTCTGCTCGGCTCGCTGTCTCAGAGTTTTTACTAGGGCAAGAGATGACTCCAGAAACCGTCATGACGATGGGCCGCAACGCGATGGAAGTGACGTTGATGGTGGCCGCGCCGATGCTGCTGGTGGCGCTGATCGTCGGCCTGATCGTCAGCATTTTCCAGGCCGCCACGCAGATCAACGAAGCGACGCTGTCGTTCATCCCGAAACTGGTCGGCATTTTTGTCGCATTGGTGATCGCCGGGCCATGGATGCTGGCCGTCATGCTCGACTACATGCGCCAGGTATTTACCAGCATCCCCGGCCTGATCGGCTAGGCGCGCGGCGCCTTCTTTTACCATGCTGACGCTTACCAGCGGCGAGATGAACACGTGGATCGCGGCCCTGATGTGGCCGCTCACGCGCATTCTCGGACTGATCGCCGCCTCGCCCCTGTTCGGCAACAGCAGCGTGCCCCAATCGATCAAGATTTCCCTCGGCGTGCTGCTGGCGGTGATCATCGCGCCGGCGATTCCGGCGTTGCCGGCGGTCGACCCGATGTCGATGGCGGGCTTCCTGATCCTGCTGCAAGAGTTGCTGATCGGGCTGGCGATGGGCTTTGTCATGCGCATCGTGTTCGCCGCCATCGAGATGGCCGGCGAAGTGTCGAGCCTGACGATGGGCCTCGGCTTTGCCACCTTCTTCGACCCGATGTCGAAGGGCCGCTCGTCGGCGGTGAGCCAGTTCCTGGCGCTGATCGCCACCATGGCTTTCGTGGCCGTCAACGCGCACCTGGTACTGCTGGAGGCGCTGGCGGAAAGTTTTATCAGCATGCCGGTGTCGGCCACGCCGATGGCGGCCGGCGCGCCGCTCGAGCTTGCGCGCTGGGGTGCGCGCATCTTCAGCGCCGGCCTGCAGCTGTCGTTGCCGATCGTCGCCGCGCTGCTGATCACCAACGTCGCGCTCGGCATCCTGACGCGCGCCGCGCCGCAGCTCAACATCTTCGGCATCGGCTTTCCGGTGTCGCTCGGCGTTGGGCTGCTGGTGATCAGCATGTCGCTGCCCTACCTGAGCACGCCGATCCTGAACCTGTTCAACCAGGGCATCGAAGCGGCGCGCAGCCTGCCGCGCGCCGGCGCCGCGCGCACGCCGCCGCAGCAACAGCCGCCGCCATCGTAGCGACGGTTTTGAAGCTGGCGGGAATCGATGCGGAAACGGCGGCGCGCATTGCGCGCGCCGCCCATGCGGCCTTAGCCGATGTAATTGAACAGCGACAAGCCCGAGATGGTCTTGAAGGTTTTCTGCGCCGCTTCGAGCGACGATTGCTGCTGCGAAAATTGCGTGATCGCCTTCAGCACGTCGAGCCCTTCCAGGTCCTGCAAGGTTGCCGCGTACTGGATGTCGGCGTCGTCGCCGGCCAAGTCGAGGGTGTCGAATTCCTTCATGCGCGAACCGACCGACGAGCGCACCGTCAGCACGTTGTCGAGCGCGGTGCTGAGGTTGCCGTTCGCTTCGGCCAGGCCAGCCGTCATCGCCTTCTTTTCGGTGTCGGTGCTGGCCGGCGCGCGCAGCGTCTCGATCATCTTGCTCAGCGTCTGGAACAGCGACTGCCGCTCGCTCGGCTTGACGCTGAACTTGTCGGTGTCGGCCGGCGCGCCGGTGACGTCGAACTTCATGCCGCCAACGACGATCGGCTGGCCGCTGGTGTACGGCATCGACGCCACCGCCGGCGCCGGCGGCACCGTCACGCCCATGGTCGCGTCGGTGATCACATAGCTGATCTGCTCAGCGATGGCCGGGCTGCCGGGTATGCCAGGTCCTGCAATGACTTCCGCCACGGCAGGCACGACCGTGAAATCGATGCTGTAGGTGTGGCCCGTCAGCTGACGCGCGTCGGCAACGGTGCCGGCCGAAATGACGGCGCCGCCGGTGTTGGTGGTGGCCGCGCCGGTGACGAAGTTGCCGTTGCCGGTTGGCAGATTGGTAAATACCGAGCTGCCCGAGTCGCCGATCGCCACCTTGCGCGACGAGGCGATCTGCAGCTGGGCCTGGCCCTGGTCGCCGAGGTAGTCGACGCCTTGCGCCGTCTTGACGAAAGGAACCGTGCTCGACTGGAAGCCGGAGAACACGTAGCCGCCATTGCCGTCGGAGCTATTGGCCAGCGACATCAGGTCTTCCAGCCGGCCTTGCAGTTCGTTGGCATAGGTGGCGCGGTCGCTGTTGTTGTTGATGCCGTTGGCGGCCGCCACCGCGATCACCTGGACGTCCTGGATCAGCTGTTGCACGCCGGTCAGCGCCACTTCTTCCTGCGACAGCGCGGAGCGGGCGTTCTGCCGGTTCGTGGCGTACTGGGCATTGATCGATTGCGATTGCGTCACTTCCAGCGCGCGGGCGGCGGCGATCGGGTCGTCCGCCGCGCTGAGCATGCGCTTGTTGCTCGACAACTGCTGCTGCGTGCGCGCCAGCTGGCTCTGCAGGCTGCTGAGCTGGTTGGTCGACGTCGTGTACATCATATTGGTGCTGATACGCATGGTCATCCTTGATTATCGTCCGAGCGACAGCAGCGTGTCGAACAGGGTGCTGGCAATCTGCATCACCTTGCCGGCGGCCTGGTATGCCTGTTGGTATTTCAGCAAATTGGCCGCTTCCTCGTCGAGGTTGACGCCCGACACGCTCTGCTGCACCGCGTTCGCGCGCGCCAGCATCGATTCGCTGGCCAGGCCGTTGACCTGCACTTCGCGCGCCTTGTTGCCGACCGAACTGACCAGCTGGGCGAAGCCGGCCTGGTAGGTCGCCGTATTCTTGTCGAGCAGCGGCTTGCTGGCCAGCTCGCCCATCAGCACCATGTTGCGGTTGTCGCCGACGCCGCCGCTGTTGCGCTTGACGGTGAACTGGTCGCCGTCGACCGGCAAGCCGCGCAGCGACATCGTCACGCCGCCGAACTCGTAGCTGGCGCCGGCGACGAACGGGATCACCGGCGCGGTGCCGGCGGTGTACGGCGTGGTGACGCCGGCAACGGTCACTTTGACGATCTGGCCGGCGGTAAAGCCGCTCAGCTCATTGGTGGCGGCCTCATACTTGATCGTGGCCGGCGCAAACGCCGGGTTCGGCGGCAGGAAGTTGGCGTTGACGCTGCCTTCGCTGACGACCGCGTTGCCCTTGTTGCCCGTCACCGGTCCGATGATCACCGGCGACGCCGCGGCGATGTCGCCGACCTGGCGCGGCACCACGGTGAACTGGGCGGCGCCGTTGATGGTCGGGCGCACCAGGAAGGCGTCGCCGGCGACTTGCTTGCCGCTGATGCTGAAATTGATGCCGTCGATCGACGCCGCCTGCGGACCGGGCTGGGTGTAGGCCGGCAAGGTTGTCAGCTTGCGGTCGGACAGCCGGGTGACGGTAAACCCGGCCGCCGTTTCGTTGTATTCGACCTTGTAGTCGCTGGTGGTCAGCAGGCTAGGGTCGCTTACCTGCGCCGTCACCTTGGTCGGATCGAGCGGATCGGCCGGCGCGCGGTTCATGTTGACGCTGACAACTGCCGGCGCCACCGTGAACAGGTCGCCGCCGAGGTTGCCGGCGCTGTCCTGGCCCATGCGGTGCTGGGCATTGAAGCTCATGGCCATGGCGATGGCGACGCGGCCGATCGCGTTTTGCGCCTGGTCGAGCGTCGTCGAACGGAAATCGAGCACGCCGCCCAGTTCGCCGCCGGTCAGCGACGACGCCGTCAGCGGCGTGACCGTCTTGCCGGTGACGTAGCCCACTTCGAGCCGTGCCGGGTCGCCCGCGGCCGGCACCACCGCCAGTTCGTACGTTTTGTTGCCCACGACGAGCGGCTGGCCGCCGCCGATCGACACCGTAACCGAGCCGTTGTCACCTGGCATCGCGGTCGCTTTGACCTGCTTGTTCAGGTCGAGCACGATCTGGTCGCGCTGGTCGAGCAAGTCGTTCGGCGCGTGGCCGGTCGACGTCGTCAGCGTGCTGATCTGCTCGTTGAGGCCGGCAATCTGGCTGGCATAAGAATTGATCAGCGTGATGTTGGACGTGATCTCGCTGTTGACGCCGGCGCGCAGTTCTTCGAGCTGGCCGTTGAGGCCCTGAAAGCGCGACGCCAGTCCTTCGGCGCTCGACAGGAAATTCTGGCGCGACGGCGTCGACGCCGCGCCCGCGCTCAGCGCCTGCACCGACTTGAAGAAATCCTGCAGCGCCGGCGACAGGCCCGAGCTGGTGTTCGACAAGATGTTGTCGACCTGGGTGATCTGGGCGTTATAGGACGCCAGCGCGCTGGTGGTGCTTTGTGCGTTGCGTACCTGGACGTTGAGAAACTCGTCCGAGTAGCGCTTGATGTCGGCCACCTGGGTGCCGCTGCCGACGAAGCCATAGCCGGAGTCCTGCGCCGCCGTGGTCGTTTGCACGGTCTGCTGGCGGCTGTAGCCGGGCACATGGGCGTTGGCGATGTTGTGGCCGGTCGTCGCCAGGCCTGCCTGCGCCGCAAACAACCCGGTCTTGCCGATATTGAGGAGATTTCCAGCCATAATCGATTCGATTCGTTTGTATTCGTTACCCTACTCTACGGCAGATTTGCGGAAAACTTGACTTGCCGGAAAGACAAGCCGGGTTTTGGCTAGCCGACCAGCGAGTGCGTGATGATGCGGCTGAGCTTGGCAGCGTACAACGGATCGGTGGCGTAGCCGGCCTTTTGCAGGCCGCGCGCGAAGCTGGTGGCGTCGCCGGCGCTGGCCATGACCTGCTCGTAGCGCGGGTTCTTGCTGATCAGCCCGGCGTAATCCTTGAAGCCGTCCGCGTACGTGTCGTAGGCGCGGAACTTCTCGACTCGCGTCTGCGGCACGCCGTCGACATACTCGGTCGTGACCGCGGTGGCAACCTTGCCTTTCCAGCCAGGGCCGGCCTTGATGCCGAACAGGTTGTGGCTGGCGCTGCCGTCGGCGTTCTTGATTTCGCGCTTGCCCCAGCCCGACTCGAGCGCCGCCTGGCCGAGCATGAACTTGGCCGGGATGCCGGTGCTGCGGCTCGCTTCTTCGGCGTGGGCGCCAAGCTTGTCCTGGAACGAGCGGATGTGCGGCGCCTGCGGCCGGCCCGACGCCGTCAGCGCCGCCGGTCCGGCCGCGGCTGATGCGTTGTTGGCGGCGCCGTGATTGAACCCGGCCGGCGCGACCGCCGGCAGGCGCGACGGCGCCAGTAGCGCGCCGGGCGTTTTGAGCAGCCCTTCTGCCGCCATCGGCGCCGGCATCGCGGCCGGCGTCGGCACGTTCTGGTCGCCGCCGATGGCCAGCGCCTGCGCGTTGGTCGCCTGCGCCGTCAACTGGCGGATCAGCACGTCGGCCAGGCCAACGCCGCGCTTGGCCATGTTCTGGCTCATCTGCTGGTCCAGCATCGACGTAAACATCTTTGTCTGCTGGTTGTCGAGCATGCCTTCCTGCGGCGTGGCGTCGCGCATGCTCTTCATCATCATGTTGATGAACATCGCCTCGAACTGGGTGGCGGCGCCCTTCAGCGCTTCGGGCGAGCCGGCCTTGGCCGACTGTTTCAGTTCGCCCAGGCCCTTGGTATCGAGCGCCAGTCTGGACGTCAGGTCGTTGGATGAAGGGATCATGGCGCCGCCCTAGATGATCTCGAGCTCGGCGCGCAGCGAACCGGCCGCCTTCAGCGCCTGCAGGATCGACAGCAGATCTTGCGGCGAAGCGCCGATCGCATTCATCGCCTTGACCACTTCGGCCAGCGAGGCGCCGCCCTTGACCATGACGACCTTGCCCGGATCCTTCTTCACTTCAATCTGGGTGTTCTGGGTGACCACGGTCTTGCCGCGGCTGCCAGGGGCCGGCTGGCTCACCTGCGGCTCGGGACTGATCGTCACCGACAGGTTGCCATGCGAAATGGCGCAGCTCTCGAGCGTCACCGCCTGGTTCATCACGACCGAACCGGTGCGCGCGTTCATGATGACCTTGGCGTTGGCGGTGGCCGGGCTCACTTCGAGCGACTCGAGGATGCCGAGAAAGGCGACGCGCTGGTCGGACGACGACGGCGAGCGCACGCGAATGACGCGCCCGTCCAGCGCGGTGGCGATGTCCGGGCCGAAATGGTTGTTGATCGCTTCGACGACCCGGCTGGCGGTCATGAAGTCGGTGCTGTTGAGTTCGAGGCGGACCTGGTTGTCGGCGCCGAGGCTGTTGGCAACGGCGCGCTCGACGGTGGCGCCGCCGGAAATCTTGCCCACCGCGAGGTGATTGACCTGCACCACGGCGCCGCCGGCGGCAGCGCCGACGCCGCCGACGAGCACGTTACCCTGGGCCATCGCGTAGACTTGCTGGTCGGCGCCGTGCAGCGGCGTCATCACCAGGGTGCCGCCGCGCAGGCTCTTGGCGTTGCCGATCGACGACACCGTGATGTCGATCGTCTGGCCCGGCTGGGCAAACGCCGGCAGCGACGCGGTGACCATCACGGCGGCGACGTTTTTGAGCTGCAACGTGGTGCCCGCTGGCAGGTTGACGCCTTTTTGCTGCAGCATCGCCATGATCGACTGCACCGTGAACGGCGTTTGCGTGGTCTGGTCGCCGGTGCCATCTAACCCGACGACGATGCCGTAGCCGGACAACTGGTTCTGGCGCACGCCGGCGATGCTGGCGAGGTCTTTCAGGCGTTCGGCGTGGGCGGCCGGCGCCGCCAGCAACGCGGCGCACAGCAAGGTGACGGAAAATCGCATTATCGTTCCCATCAGAAAGGCAGCAGCGACTGGAAGAAGCGCGACACCATCGCCGTCATTTCCGCGCGGTCGATCTGGCTGTTGGTGCGGTACTCGATGCGCGCGTCGGCCACCTGGGTCGACGCCACCGTGTTGCCCGATTGAATACTGTCCGGGCTGACCATGCCGGAGAATCGGATGAACTCGACGCCCTTGTTGAGCGCGATCTGCTTCTCGCCGGCGACGATCAGGTTGCCGTTCGACAGCACCTCCGTCACCGTCACGCCGATGACGCCGGAAAACGTGTTGGTGGCGCTCTGGTTGTCGCCGTCGGCGAACTTGTTGACGGCATTGGCCGCCACGTTGGCGCCGAACCGGCCCTGGGCGATGCCGGGCGTGCTGAAGCTGACCGAGCCGGACTTGCTGCCGGAACTGGCGCCGGCCTTCATCGCGTTGGTCCGCTCGGTGATGCTGATGGTAAGCATGTCGCCGATGTGGCGGGCGCGGCGGTCCTCGAACATCGGCTTGTACGCCGCCGCCTGGTAGATCGCGCCATTGCTGGCCAGCGCCGGCTCCGGCAGCATCGGGCGCACGCTGGTGGGACGCTGCACGATCGAGGTCGGGGTGGCCGAGCAGCCGGCCAGCGCCAGCAGCGCGAGAATGATGAGAGGTTTCATAACTGGGACAGCTTTTGCAGCATCTGGTCGGACGTGGTGATCGCCTTGCTGTTGATCTCGTAGGCGCGCTGGGTCTGGATCATGCTGACCATTTCCTCGACCACGTTGACGTTCGAGGTCTCGACATAGCCCTGCATCAGCACGCCGGCGCCGTTGGTGCCTGGCGTGTTGGTGTTGGCGGTACCGGAGGCGCCCGTCTCGACGTACAGGTTCTCGCCCTTCGACTCCAGCCCGGCCGGGTTGACGAACGTGGCCAGCTGCAAGCTGCCGACCTGCGTCGGCGTATTGGTCCCGGGAGTGGTCACCGACACCACGCCATCGCGACCGATCGTGATCGACTGCGCGTTGGGCGGAATGGTGATGGCCGGCTGCACCACGTAGCCCGACGAAGTCACCAGCTGGCCATTGGCGTCGGTCTGGAACGAGCCGTCGCGGGTGTATGCCGGGGTGCCATCGGGCAGCAGCACGGACAGGAAGCCGGCGCCGTTGATCATCACGTCGCGCGAATTGCCGGTGCTCTGGGGGTTGCCCTGGGTGAAGATGCGCTCGGTGGCGACGGCGCGCACGCCAGTGCCGATCTGCAGGCCCGACGGCAGGTTGGTCTGCTGCGACGACTGCGCGCCCGGCTGGCGTATGTTTTGGTACAACAAGTCCTCGAACACGGCGCGCGAACGCTTGAAGCCGTTGGTGCTGACGTTGGCCAGGTTATTGGTGATGACGTCCAGGTTGGTCTGCTGTGCTTCCAGGCCAGTCTTGGCGATAAATAGGGAACGGATCATTTGTGTCTCCAGTAACGTGGCAGACGAACACCGCCATGCACACGTTAATTATGCCTTGGAGAAACTCAACTCAAAGCGAGGATCTGGGTAGCTTTCGCCGCGTTATTCTCGGCGTTCTTCATCAGCGACATTTGGGTGTCGAACGAACGGGCCAGCGCGATCATGTTGACCATCATGTCGACCGGGCTGACGTTGCTGCCTTCGAGCGCGCCCCCGGCCACCACCACCTGCGGATCGGCCGGCGCGACGGCGCCGTCGCGCAGCCGGAACAGGCCGTCGTCGCCGCGCACCAGGTCGGCCTCTTTCGGGTTGACCAGCTTCAGGCGTCCCAGCACGGCCGCCGCGCCCGGCGTGGCGCCGGCCGCCACCGTTGAGACGGTGCCGTCGCCGCCGATCGACACCATCACTTCCGGCGGCACCGTGATCGGGCCGCCGTCGCCGGCGATGTTAAAGCCGCCGGCGCTTTGCAGCACGCCGTTCGCGTTGGTCTGCAAGGCGCCGTTGCGGGTGTACGCTTCGGTGCCGTCGGGCATCTGCACGGCCAGCCAGCCTTTGCCGCGCACCGCCACGTCGAGGTCGCGTCCGGTCATCTGGATCGCGCCGCTGTCGAAATTGGCGCCGGCGGTCGAGTTGACCACGAAGGCGCGCGTCGGCAAGCCTTCGGATTCGACCTGCACCGCGCGAAACGCATCGATCTGCGCGCGGAAACCGGTGGTGCTGACGTTGGCCAGGTTGTGCGCCGTCGTCGCCTGCTGCTCCAGGATGTGCTTGGCGCCGCTGGCGGCCGTGTAGATTAAACGATCCATCTGCTACCTCTTGTATAAGAACCGGTGTCAGGTCTGACATTCGGACACGCTCCCAACCGTAGCAAGGTCGCACGGCCGTGTTCGTGTTGAATGTCAGACCTGACACCAGCGTTTGACCTCGCCTGCGGCGCGCTTAGCGCAGGTTCACCAGCGTCTGCAGCACCGAGTCCTGGGTCTTGATGGTCTGCGCATTGGCCTGGTAGACGCGCTGCGCGGTGATCATGTTGACCAGCTCGGCCGTCAGGTCGACGTTCGAGTTCTCCACCGCCGACGACTGCAGCACGCCCAGGCTGCCCGAGGCCGGCGCGCCAACCAGCGGCACGCCCGAATTCGACGTCTCCGCCCAGGCGTTGTTGCCCAATGGCGACAGGCCGTTCGGGTTGGCGAAGTTGGCCAGCACGATCTGGCCGAGCGCCTGCGACTGGCCGTTGCTGTACTGGCCAAGGATGGTGCCGTCGGCGCTGGCGGCAAAGCGCTGCAGGTTGCCGGCGGTGTAGCCGTCCTGGGTCGATTTCTTTTCGCTCGTCGCCGAGCCGTACTGGCTGGTGCCGACGAAGCCGAGGCTGACCGCCAGCGTGTTGCTCGCGCCGGTCGGCGGGAAGATCGGCAACGTCACCGTCAGCGGCAGCGTCTGCGGCGGCGTCAGCGCCATCATCAGCGCGTTCGACAACGCGCCGTTGCCGTCGAAAAGGAGGCGGCCGACCGGCACCGGCGGCACCGATACCGCGTCGGCGATGTCGCCGTCGACCAGGTCCGGCGTGTTGCCGACCGTATTGCCCGAACTGGTGGCGGCAGCGCCGATGGCGCTCTGCTGCGCGGCGGTCGCGCCGGCGGCGGCAGCGGCTGCCACTACCAGCTTTTTCGCTTCGGTCGCGTAATCGGCCAGCGCGGTGGCGGTCGCCGTCGGATTTGGCGGCACCGCGGTCGAGGCGGTTGTCCAGGCAGCGCGCGCGTTGTTGACATCGGTAAATGATGCACCGGTGCCTTGGGCGGCGGCTGCCACTTTCAGGTTGGTGATTTCGGTGCCGTCGTTGGCGACATACACGTTCCAGTTGCCCGGGCCGGTCTTGACGTAGAACGTCGACATCACGTGCGAGTTGCCCAGCGTATCGTAGACATCGATCGGGGTCTGGTGGTTGTAGCTGCTGCGGTCCTTGGCGTTGAACGGCGTCGTCAGCGGCGTCGCGCTGCCCGAGTCGAGGTTCATGACGGTGTCGACGCGGGTGGTGGCCACCGGCTTCAGGTCGGCCGTGTTGATCTGCAGCGGCACGGGCGAGCCGGCCAGCAGGCCGCCGGTCGCGCTGGCGCCGTAGCCGGTCAGTTTCGCGCCCTGGGCGTTGACCATGTAGCCGTCTTTATCGAGCGAGAACTGGCCATTGCGCGAGTATTGCGTGGCGCCGGCGACGGTGGTGCGGAAGAAGCCGGCGCCGTTGATGGCGATGTCGAGCGGGTTGGCCGATGACTCGACGTTACCTTGGGTAAATTGCTGGGCGATCTGCGACACCTTGGTGCCGATGCCGGCCTGGTTGCCGCCGGCGCCGTTGAGCGAATTGGCGTAGACGTCGGCGAACTGCGCCTGCGAGCCCTTGAAGCCGACGGTGCTGGCGTTGGCGATGTTGTTGCCGATGACGTCGAGCGATTTTGCCGCGCCGTTCAAGCCGCTAAGTCCCTGTTGGAAAGACATGGTGTTCTCCTGGTAAAAGTTATTTTAAACGGCCGGGCTTACAGGATCTGCCTGATATCGGCCATCGACACGACGCCCCTGGTGGGCAGGTTCAGTTGGACGCCATCCTTGGCGCTGGTGGTAACGCTGGCGACGCTGTCGAACGACAGCGCCTTCGCATCTTTGAGGATGTCTTCGCCGCGGGTGGCGACGACACGGATCAGGTATTTGCCGTCCTTCAAGGTCACCGGCAAGCCGTCGGCGCCGACCCTGGTCGCATCGACCACGCCGTCCCACGCCAGCGGGACGGTGCCCGCTTTCTGGGCGCCGAGGTCGATCGTCTGCACATCCTTGCCGGTGCTCGGGTCGGTGATGATCAGCTTGACGCTGTCGGCGTCGCTGCCGACGTCGACACCCATGATGCCCTTGCCGGTTTGCAGTCGGACATAGTCGCCTTCGACCAGCACGCCGTGGCCGATCATATTGGCCGCCTGCAGCGATTCGGACGCCTGGTAGCTCGACTTGAGCGACTCGAGCGTCGTGTTCAATTTATTGACGCCGGTCACGGTCGACAGCTGCGCCAGCTGGCTGGTCAGCTGCGCGTTGTCGAGCGGATTCATCGGGTCCTGGTTCTTCAGCTGGGTGACGAGCAAGGTCAGGAACTTGTTGGTGTCGGCTTCGACGCTGCCTTCGGCGGCGGTGGCCTTCTTCGGGTTGACCGCGTTGAGCAGGTCTTGCGAGACAAACGGGGGAGGTGCAGTGACGGTTGCCATAAAAGCCTAGTGTGGGTTATTGACCGAGAGTCAACGTCTTGAGCAGCAACGTCTTGGCCGCATTCATCGTTTCGACGTTGGTCTGGTACGAGCGCGACGCCGACAGCATGTTGACCATCTCGTCGACCACGTTCACGTTCGGCATCGCCACGTAGCCCTTGTCGTCGGCCATCGGGTGTTTCGGGTCGTACACCTGCTTGAGCGGGCTCGGATCGTCGACCACCTGCGCCACCTTCACCGCGGTGCCGCCGGCTTCGAGCGGGACCGCCTCGAACACGACCTGCTTGGCGCGGTAGGCCTGGCCGCTGGCGCTGGTGGCGCTGTCGGCATTGGCCAGGTTCGAGGCGACGGTGTTGAGCCGCTGCGCCTGGGCGCTCATGGCCGAACCGGACACGTTAAAGATATTAAATAGCGACATGATTACTGGCCTCCCTGGATCGCCGCCATCATGCTGCGGATTTGGTGGTTGATCATGGTGATGCCCGCTTCGTAGCGCACCGCGTTGTCGGCGAACTGGTTGCGCTCGACATCCATGTCGACCGTGTTGCCGTCGACGGCGCCCTGCACCACGCCGCGGTATTTCAGCGCCGTGCCGTCGGGCAGCATGTCGCCGGTCTTGCCGGCGCCGCCGATGTGGCTCGCCGACATCGCCGCCATCACGCCCGCCGGCGCCGCGGTGCGCGCCATCACGCCCTGCAGCGCGCTGGCAAAGTCGATGTCGCGTGCCTTGTACTTAGGCGTGTCGGCGTTCGCGATGTTCGATGCGAGCACTTGCTGGCGCTGCGAGCGCAGGCTCAGCGCGGCTTCGTTGAAACGCAGGTAGTCGTCGAGTTTGCCAATCATGTCAGCTCCAGGTGGGTCAAAGCGCCAGGCTGGCGGCAATGATCTTGTTATGACAGGATCGATCATACGGCGGCGCACAAGGACTCAATCGAAGGAGGAAGATGGGCAAAGCGCGGCTATTCGATGTTTCACCTGGGAATCATGCGATCTACCATGGCATCACTCGAACAGGCAGTCCCTCCATGAAATCGACCTTCTTTACCGCTCTCCTCCTCGCTTCCTCGCTGGCCTTCGGGCAGCAGGCGGCCGGCCCGCGCCAGGACCTGGCGGCGCTGCGCGCCGTCGCCGAGCAGTTCCTGCAGGCGCAAAGCGCCGGCATGCCCGGCCAGGTGCAGGTCGAGGTCGGCGCCGTCGATCCGCGCATGAGCCTGGCCGCGTGCCCGGCGCCGCAGGCCTTCCAGCAGCCCGGCGCGCGGGCGTGGGGCAAAACAACGGTCGGCGTGCGCTGCGCGGCCCCGACTGCGTGGACGGTGTATATTCAAGCCAAGGTGGCCGTGCGGGGCGACTACGTCGCCGCCGCCGTGCCGCTGGCGCAGGGCCAGCCGATCACGCAGTCGCAACTGGTCGTCATCAGCGGCGACCTGGCGGCGCTGCCGGCCGGCGTGGTGACCGACATGGCGCAGGCGATCGGGCGCAGCACGACGATGTCGCTGCCGTCGGGCGCGCCGCTGCGGCTCGATGCGCTGCGCAGCAAACCGGCGGTGCAGAGCGGCCAGCAGGTGCGCGTGGTATCGAGCGGCGCCGGTTTCAAGGTGTCGACCGAGGCGCGCGCGATCGGCAATGCCGGCGAAGGCCAAGTGGTGCAGGTACGCACCGCGGCCGGCGCCATCCTCAGTGGCGTGGCGCAAGCGGGAGGCCTGGTCGAGGTGGTTTTTTGAACGTTCGTTTCGGAAAATCCATTGATATGCACTAAAGTTTGGGACGGCATCGCCGTTACTTACGCATATCCCGGAGTTTGATGCTCTGGTCAGAGAAGGAAGATGCTGTGAAAATTAACGATACATTAAAGACAAGCCCTGGACTGCCGGCGGCGACTACGCCGGCAGCCGGATCCAAAGGCGCCGAACGTGCCGCCGGCACCAGTGCGGCGCCGAGCGACAACGTGCGCCTGTCTTCGCAGGGCCAGGCCCTGGCTGCCGCGGCCGGCGCCAGCGCCGTGTTCGACACCAAGAAAGTCGAACGCATCAAGCTGGCAATTGCCGACGGCCAGTTCCAGGTCAATTCAGAAAAAGTGGCGGACGGCTTGCTGGAAACAGTGCGCGACCTGCTGCATTCCCGCAAACGATAAAACACCATGCACAGCCCGACGACCACCCTGTCCGACGAACAACACCTGATCGCTTCGCTGATCGAGTTGATGAAACAGGAACAACAGTTCCTGGTCAAGGCGGACACTGACGGGCTCGACCAGATCACCCCGCAAAAAGCCGAGTTGGTGCAGCAAGCCGCGCGGCTTTCGACCGCCCGCCACGAGGCGCTCGGGGCCGCCGGCGTTGCCGCCAGCGAAGCCGGCATGGAAGTCTGGCTGGCGAACAGCAGCGATGCCGCTGCCCGCGCCGCATGGATCGCCTTGCTCGACCTGGCGCGCGAAGCGAAAGAACTGAACCGCGTCAACGGCATGCTCGTCAACAAGCAGATGACCAACACCCAGATGGTGATCAACGCGATGCGCACGCCGGCCGGCGGCAGCGACGCCGGCGTCTACGGCCCCAGCGGCCAGGCCGGCGCCGGCGGACCGTCGCGCCGCTTCGTCGTCGGCTGACCGGGTCTGACCCGCCGTCGGGGTCAGACCCGGGTGTAAAGCCCGCACCATCCACACCGGGGTCCGACCCCGACACCGGGTCAGCCCCCAACCGACCCCACCCTGCTGCAACACCGTTGCGTTTTCACGCGTCCGCTCCAGATAAATTTTACTTCTCCGCAGCGATCCGTAATCATCAACTGATGAGTTTGTCACACCTACGGAGACCAGCATGAAATCCATCTTCAGGGCATCCATCGCGGCATTCACGCTGGTCGTTTGCGCCAGCGCGCAGGCGGCGTCGAACGGCATCGCGGTCAGCATCAGCACGGAAAAATCGTCGCTCGGCAAGTCCGACGACGTCGTCGTCACGGTCACGCTGACCAACACCGCGGCGAGCCCGCAGGCGGTGCTGAAGTGGCATACACCGTTCGGCGGCGAGATCGAAGAGCCGCTGTTCGATATCCGGCGCGACGGCGCCAAGGTGCCCTACCTCGGCGCGCGCTACAAGCGCCCCGCCCCCACCGCGGCCGATTATTACGTGCTCGCGCCCGGCGCGTCGCGCAGCGCCCGCGTCGAACTGTCGAGCCTGTACGAGATGAGCGTGACCGGCGACTACACGATCCGCTACGCCACCGAGTCGCTGACCCTGTTCGATCCGCATGTCAACGGCCGCGGCACCGTGGCGCAGCGATTCGGCGAACTGAAGTCACAGCCACTGACGTTGTTCATCGACGCCCGCTTGCCGCGCGGCGCCGCCGGCGAACCGGCGCCGGCGCCCGACGCGGCGCGCGGCAGCGGCGCCAGTTTGTCGTTTGCCAAATGCAGCGCCTCGCAGCAGAGCGCGCTGACGACGGCGGTGACGGCCGGGCGCGCGATGGCCGACGACGGCGAGCGCTACCTGATGGCGCGCAAGCTGCTCGGGCCGCGCTACACCAACTGGTTCGGCGCCAGCGACCCGGCGCGCCTGTCCACGGTGCGCGGCAACTACGCGGCCATCAAGGATGCGCTCGCCACGAGGCCGGTGACGGTCGATTGCAGCTGCAACAAACCGTATTTCGCCTACGTGTATCCGACCAAGCCGTATGTGATTCATGTGTGCCGCGCATTCTGGACCGCGCCGATGACCGGCATCGACTCGAAAGGCGGCACCCTGGTGCACGAGATGAGCCACTTTAACGTTGTCGCCGGCACCGACGACTGGGTGTATGGGCAGGAAGGCGCGGCCGGCCTGGCCATCGGCGACCCGGCCAGGGCCGTCAACAACGCCGACTCGCACGAGTATTTCGGCGAGAACACGCCGGCGCTGGAGTAATTACTGCTTGCCGACGTGGGCGAACATGACGGAATCGGGCTCGACAGGCGTAGTCTGGTCGAGCTTTTTCAGGTCGGCGACGTAGTGGCCGTTGTAGTTGAGCTGATAGGCGCGGCGGCCCGGCAAGAAGGCGTAGGCATCGGTGATGTCGATCAGGTTGTGATGGCGCGTGTGCGGCTTGACCGCCAGGAAGTCTTCCTTGCCGAGCGGGCCGCGCTTGACCATCGGGCCGATGTAGTTGACCGGGTCGCCGTTGGAACTGTCGCGCACCTCGAAGTAGTTGCCGAACAATTCCTTCTCGGAGGCGACCGAGCGCGGCACGTAGATGGTGTGCTCGCTCTGGTTGTCGATCGTCAGGCGCACCAGCACCTTGCCTTCGCGCGATTCGACCTTGACCATTTCGTGGACCATGTTCCTCACCCCGTCCTTCGCCGCCGCGCTGCCGGCCAACACCAACGCCGCGCCCAGCAGTACCGTGTTTGCCACCCTCGTTGCCAGACCCATTATTACTCCTTCGCTGAATATGGCGGGATTTTGCGCCGGCCTCTTTGCGCTGCCAAGCCCAGTTGCGCATGGTTACAATCGCGCCGCCGCAACGCTGGTGTCAGGTCTGACATTCGGACAAATGTCCGAATGTCAGACCTGACACCAGCACTTTACTAACGAGTGGGGATTTCGGTGGTGGTGTCAGGCAACGCCGACAGGATCGTCACGGCCACGCGCCGGTTGCGGGCGCGGCCGTCCGGATCGGTATTGGCGGCCACCGGAATGTTGGCGCCGTGGCCAATGACGGTCATGCGCGCTTCCGGCACGCCGGCCTCGGCAAACAGGCGCACCACGCTGCTTGCGCGCGAAGCCGACAGTTCCCAGTTCGACGGAAACAGCGGGCTGCGGATCGGCGCGTTGTCGGTGTGGCCTTCGACCTGCAGCGCATGCGGATCGTTCTTCAGCAATACCGCCAGCGCCAGCAGCGCTTCCTTCGAGCTGGCATTGAGCGTCGCGTCGCCCGAATCGAACAGCACGCTGGCATTGATTTCGACGCTGACGCCGCGGCTGTTCTGCGTCACCCGCACCTTGCCCTCCTTGACCAACGGCGCCAGGGTCGACGTCAGGTCGCGCGCCAGCAAGGTCAGCCGTTCTCGCTCGCGCCGCATCGCTTCGGCGCGCCGTCGGCCGGCCAGGTTCGGCAGCGAAATGGACGGCTGGATTTCGTCGACCATTTTCGGCGCCACCCGCTTGCCGCCGAAGGCGTCGCCGAGCGCGTCGGAAAACACCCGGTACTTGCCCTCGTTGACCACCGAGATGGCGTACATGACGACGAAAAACGCGAACAGCAAGGTGATGAAGTCGGCGTACGAAATGAGCCAGCGTTCGTGGCTTTCGGTTTCTTCGTCGAATTTCTTGCGCGCCATGACGTTCGGCTACGGGCGCGACATCAGGCTGGCCACGCGCTCGTCGATGACGCGCGAATGGTCGCCGCTGGCGATGTCGTAAAACACGTCGGTGAGGATCTCGTACTGGGTCACCGTTTCGGCGACGATGCTTTTGAGCTTGTTGGCCACCGGATAAAAGAACAGGTTGGCCAGGCCGACGCCGTACACGGTCGACACGAACGCGACGGCAATGCCGGCGCCCAGCTTGGACGGGTCGGTCAGGTTTTCCATCACGTGGATCAGGCCGAGCACGGCGCCGAGGATGCCGATGGTGGGCGAATAGCCGGCCGCAGCTTCCCAGATCTTGACCGCCTGGCGCTGGCCGAATTCATACGCCGTCACTTCCGTCTCGAGCAGCCCGCGCAGTTTTTCCGGATGGATGCCGTCGATCATCAGGCGCAGGCCTTTCTGGACGAACTTGTCGGTCGAGTCGAGCATGTGCTGCTCGAGCGACAGCAAACCGTCGCGCCGCGCGTGCAGGCTCCACAGCGCGATGTCGCGCGCCAGCTTGCCGCGCTGGCTCGGCGGCGGACGAAACACCCAGCGCAGCATGCGCATGCCGCGGGTAAATGTCGGCGCCTCGGTCTGCAGCAGCACCGCACCAAAGGTGCCGATGACGACGATGGCGAACGCGGCCGGCTGCACCAGCGAGGCGAGCTTGCCGCCGTCGAGGCCGTGCCCGATGAATAGCCCCGCCAGCGCGAGGGCTATGCCAATTACGCTGGCCCAGTCCACGCCTGCTCCCGTAATGCCGCACGCAACCGCGCCACCGCCTGCGTGTGCAGCTGCGACACGCGCGATTCAGACACACCCATGACGGCGCCGATTTCCTTCAGGTTCATTTCTTCCTCGTAGTACAGGCCCATCAGCATCTTTTCGCGCGGCGGCAAGTTGTCGATCGCATCGACCACCGCCTGGCGGAAGTCGCCGTCGAGCAGGCTGCGCAATGGATCGGCATCGTCGACCGCATAGCGATCGAGGAAGTTGTCGTTGCCTTCGTTATCGTGGAAATCTTCGTAGTACAACAGCTGATGGCCGCCGCCGTCGCCGAGCATGTCCTGGTATTCCGACAGCGACAGCTTGAGCAGCTTGGCCACTTCCGATTCGGTCGGCGGATGGCCGAGCTTTTGCTGCAGCGAACTCATCGCCGCTTCGATCTTGCGCATGTTTTGCCGCATCGAGCGCGGCAACCAGTCGCTGTTGCGCAGCTCGTCGAGCATGGCGCCGCGGATACGCAGCACCGCGTAGGTCTCGAACTGGGCGCCGTGCGTCTCTTCATAGCGGCCGATGGCATCTAACAGGCCGATCATGCCGGCCTGGATCAGGTCGTCCACTTCCACGCTCGGCGGCAGCTTGGCCTTCATGTGGTGGGCGAGACGCTTCACCAGCGGCATATGATCCGTCAGCAGCTGATTCTTGTCCGCTTTCCCTTTGACCGTGTACATGGTTAAACTTTGTTATCAAGAGCCAAAACGGGTGTTTCCCCCTGTCCGACCGAGCTGAGGCATTCCAGACAGGGCAAAACGCCCTGCCAGGCGGCGAAACGCAACCGAGGCGCCCGCCAGCGGAAACGCATCGACGACGGCGCGCCCGAGACGCGCGGCGCGTTGCAGATATTCGTCGGCCGGAACCGAACCCATCGAGATGAGCTGGACCGCGAGATACCGACTTGCCGCGGAACACATATTATCGTATACCACCTTTGCCTCGATTTCGGAAGCGCCCGTCACCAGGATGCCGAACGGGCGACGCCCCAGCTGCTGCGACAGCCGCTTGATCAGGCTGTAGGCGGCGGTGATCGAGGCGGCCGACGTCGACACCTGCACGACGATTTCCGAACTGTCCATGATCGGCACCGGAAAGCTGTCGTCGTCGGAAAATTCGCCGTCGACGATGACGATGCCGGTCTGCTTGACCAGCACGTCGAAGCTCTTGGCCAGGCGGCGCAGCTCGTCGGGGCCGGGACGCTGGGCGCCCTGGCCGCGTTTCAGGCTGGCCACGCCGAACCCTTGCGGCACCTGGTGGATCACTTCGTTGAGGCCACATTCCTGGCGCGCCACCTGCAGCAAGGACACGCCGCGGTCGACGCCGAGGCGCTGGGCGACGCCGTACTCATGCAGGCAGGCATCGACGATCAGCACGTCGTTGCCGGCACGCGCCAGCGATGCGCCGAGGTTGACCAGCATCGCGCCCTTGTCATCCTGGGCGGTGGCGGAAAGAAAGGTGACGATGCGCGGCTTGGGGCCGGCGAGCATCCGGCGCAAGCCTTCGGCCTGGTCAAAATCGAAATTAGCCAAGCGACACCCCGCGCAGGCTGCGATCGTTGGCGGCATTGCCGGCCTGGGCCATCAGCAGCGGCAGTTCGTTGTCGGCGTACTGGGTGGCGGCGTTCTCGCGCGTCAGGCGGAAGGCGCGGTCGACCAGCATGGCGCGGTCGGCCAGGTGCAGGTCTTCCGGCACGCGCTGGCCGTTCGAGATGTAAAACAGGCGCAGCTTCTGGCGGATCACGACGTCGAGCACGTTGCCGATCGAGGCCGCTTCATCCATCTTCGTCATGATGCAGCCGGCCAGGCCGCTGCCGTGATAGGCGCGCACCACTTCGTTGAGCGTTTCGTTGGTGCTCGTCGCGTTCAGGCACAGCAGGCGTTTGACGTCGGCGCCGGACTCGCTGAGCATGGCGACCTGTTCGGTGACCATCTGGTCGCGCTGCGACACGCCGACCGTGTCGATCAGCACCGTGTGCTTGTTGCGCAGCTCTTTCAGGGCGATGCGCAGGTCCGCTTCGTCCTTCACCGAGTGCACCATCACGCCGAGGATCTTGCCGTAGATGCGCAGTTGTTCGTGGCCGCCGATACGATAGGCGTCGGTGGTGATCAAGGCCAGCTTTTCCGGGCCGTGGCGCATCACGCAGCGCGCCGCCAGCTTGGCCGTGCTGGTGGTCTTGCCGACGCCGGTCGGGCCGACCAGGGCGAACACACCGCCCTTTTCGAGCACTTCGTCTTCGTCCGTCATGCTCGTCAGGTTACGGCACAGCACCGTCTTAATCCAGCGCATGCTCTCGGCCGCATCTTTGCCGGACGGCATCTTCTCGATCAGGTAGCGCGCCAGCGTGGCGGAAAAGCCGGCCGCCAGCATTTCGCGCAGCACGCCCGCTTTTTCCGGCTCGCGCTGCTGGGTGGTGCCCCAAGAGATGGCGGCAAGCTGGGTTTCCATCAGGCCGCGCATGGCGCGAATTTCGCTCATCATGCCCGACATTTCGGCGGCGGCGGTGTCTTTGGCGTGGGCGATGGCGGCCGACATCATCGAGCTCATCTGGGCCATGTCGACGCTGTCGGGCTGCGGCTGCGGCGCGCGGCGGTTGGCGTAGCCCTCGGGCGGCGCGCTGTGTTGCAGCGTGGGCTCAGGCTGGGCCATCTCGGTGCCGTGCGCCGGCGCCGAGATCGACGCGACGTCGTCGTTGGCCAGCGCGAGAATTTCGACGACGCCATCGACTGGGCGGTTCGACAGGATGACGGCATCGGGACCGAGGGCGTCACGCACTTTGCGCAAGGCTTCACGCGAGGTGGCGGCGGTAAATTTTTTGACATTCATCGATGAAGCTCCTGGGTACCTGCGCTGCTCACATGAGCGACTGCAGCTTCTCACAGTTACAAGTATCGACGATGCCGCACGGAAACCATCTGGCGAAAAGGTGGGTGAATGGGCCGCTATTCCCGCGCGCCGGGGCCGAGCGCGGCGACCATGGCGCGGATCATTCGGTCAGGGTGACGATCCGCACGCGCCGGTTTTCGGCGGCGGCCGGGTGTTCCTTGTTGAGCTGCTCGGTGTCGCCCTTGCCGAGCGCGACCAACCGGGCCGGGGCGACGCGCAGCTGGCCGACCAGGTGCTCGCGCACCGCCTGCGCGCGTTGCTGCGACAGCTGCATGTTGCGCTCGCCGGTGCCGCGCGCATCGGCATGCCCTTCGATGTTAAAACGGAACCGCTGGCCGGTTTCGCCGCCACTTTAGCCGGCCGTGCCGCGCCGGCGTCAGCGCGTCGAGAAATGCCTGCGCTGTCGCGTCGTTTTTCAGCACGTCATGCGTCTGCGCCGCCGACGGCGCACCCATCATCAGCAGCGCGCAGGCGATGCACGCCACGCCCAACTTTCCAGCAATGCCTGACATATGACCTCCAAGAAAGAACAGCATAAACAACGCGACAACTATCTGGCCGCGACCTCTTCGATGCGCATCAGCGTGGCGCCGTAGCCGGCATCGCATCCGGCCCCGCTCGCGCAGGTCGGCGTGCCGGCCAGCACCGGCGTGGCGGCCGGCACGCCGCCCAAACCCGGCGTGCCTGCGCGGAATCGAAGCGCGGCATGGTTTCCCCGCTGCTCAGCCCGGCGGCAGCGAAGTCGCGCGGCGCGCGCGAGACCATGACGAGCACGTGATTGACGCCCGGCGGGCCGGCGGCGCCAATCTGCCAGCTCTTGCGCGGCAAGTTCACCGTGGCGTCGGCGGCGATGCGGTCGTCGCGGTCGATCGCGTTCGGCAGCAGCAGTTGCATCTCCTCGCTGCCGGTGCCGACGAAGAACACGTACAGGTAGCCCGCTTCGCTCGATGTGATGCGGAACTGCATCAGGTCCTTGCCGATGACGATGCGTTCCTTCTGGGCCAGGGTGTTCACCGAGATCAGCGGGTCGCGGTGGCGGACGATGTCGTCGAGACCGGCAAGCGCGGTGAACGGCCCGCACGCGGCGGCAGCCGCTGGCAGCGGCGCCGGCGGCCGGCAACAGTGCCCCGGCGGCGGCGGCCCGGACAGCTCCGCGGCCGGCGCGCGCGGGCCCGATGGCCGCGACGGCGCCGGCGCCGCACGCGTCGGCGCCGTCGCTTCGCCGGCGGCCGGCCGCATGACGGTGGCGTCGTCCTCGTGCTCGAGTGCAAACAGGCGCGCGCGCAAGGCTGCCACATCCTGCGGGCGGTGTTCCGGCCGCACGGCCAGGCCGGCCTCGATCGCCGCGAGGAAGGCGGCCGAGTAGCGCCCGCGCGCGCTGGTCGACAGCGGCACCAGCTCGTCGCTCATCATGCGGCCAGCAGGCGGGGCGAAGTGTGCATGGACATTCCTTGTGAAGCGGCGCAGCCGAGGTAATGCAGTTTGGTAAATTTATGATACCTATATCGTTGACGGCTGGCGAACGATTATTGGTGATTCGTTGTATGTATGGCCTGCTGACTTGGGGTTTGAAACGCCGTTCATGCAGCACGGGTCTGGGCGGTTTTTTTGGCTCAGACCCTGCTGGAAAATTACCCCGGCGCACCCACCAGGCTGGTCACGCGGATCGTCTTCGTCTCCGGGATCTCGCTATGCGACAGCACCTTCAGCTGCGGCAGCGCGCGCCGCAGGAAGCGCGACAGCAGCGCCCGCAGCGGCCCCGGCACCAGCAGTACCGGCGTCAGCCCCATCTGCTCCTGTAGCGCCGCGGCCTGGCCGGCCTGCTGCGCGATCGTGTCGGCCAGCCCAGGCTCGATGCCGGAACCGTCGCCGCCCGCCCCCATCGCCTGCATCAGCAAGCGCTCGAGCCGGTTGTCGAGCGTCATCACCGACAGCTCGGTAGCGCCAGGGAACAGCTGCTGCACGATCGCCCGGCCCAGCGCGATGCGCACCAGCGCCGTCAGGTCGTTCGGATCCTGCGTGTGCATCGCATGCTCGGACAAGGTCTCGATCACCGAATGCATGTCGCGGATGTGCACCCCTTCGATCAGCAAGTTCTGCAGCACCTTCTGCAAGGTCGACAGCGACACCACCTTCGGCACCAGGTCTTCCACCAGCTTCGGCGACTCCTTGGCAATATGGTCGAGCAGCGCCTGCACTTCGGCGCGGCCGAGCAGCTCGGAAGCGTGCGTGGTGATCAGGTGGTTCAGGTGGGTCGCCACCACCGTGCCGGCGTCGACCACGGTGTAGCCCATGCCTTGCGCTTCGTCGCGCAGGCTGGCGTCGATCCAGGTGGCGGGCAGCCCGAACGCCGGGTCGGTTGTTTCCAGCCCCGGCAAGGTGCCGCTGGCCATGCCCGGATTGATCGCCAGGAATTGCCCGTTGAGCGCTTCGCCGCTGCCCACTTCGACACCCTTGAGGGTGATGCGGTAAGCCGATGGCTTGAGCTCGAGGTTGTCGCGGATGTGCACCGGCGGCGCCAGGAAGCCGACTTCCTGCGCGAACTTCTTGCGGATGCCCTTGATGCGCTTGAGCAGCTCGCCGCCTTGCGCCTTGTCCACCAGCGGAATCAGACGGTAGCCCACTTCCAGCCCCAGCGTGTCGACCGGCATGATGTCTTGCCAGCTGACCTCTTCCTGCTCGGCGGCGGCAGCCTGAGGCGCCGCGCCCGCACTGCCCGGTCCGCCGGCGGCCTCTTCCACTTCCGCTGGCTGCTTCAGGCGCTTGCTGGCCAGGTAAGCGATGCCGGCGAGCGAGCCGGCCAGCAGCAGGAACACCAGGTTCGGCATGCCCGGGATCAAGCCCATGCCGCCGATGATGCCGGCGGTAATGTACAGCACTTGCGGCTTGGCGAACAACTGGCCCACCAGCTGGGTGCCGATGTCCTGGTCGCTGGCCACGCGCGAGACGACGATACCGGCCGCGGTCGAAATGATCAGCGACGGGATCTGCGCCACCAGGCCGTCACCGATGGCCAGCAAGGTGTACGTCTTGGCGGCGGCGGCGAAACCCATGTCGTGCTGCAGCATGCCGACCAGCAGGCCGCCGACGATGTTGATGACGGTAACCATGATGCCGGCCACCGCGTCGCCGCGCACATATTTGCTGGCGCCGTCCATCGCGCCGTAGAACTCGGCTTCCTGGCCCACTTCGCTGCGGCGGCGGCGCGCCTCGTCTTCGCCGATCAGGCCGGCGTTGAGGTCGGCGTCGATCGCCATCTGCTTGCCCGGCATCGCGTCGAGCGCGAAACGGGCGCCCACCTCGGCGATACGGCCGGCACCCTTGGTGACGACGGTAAAGTTAATAATGGTCAAAATGATAAACACGACGATACCGACCGTGTAATTGCCGCCGATCAGGAAATGACCGAACGCTTCGATCACCTTGCCGGCCGCCGCGCCGCCGGTATGGCCTTCGGTCAGCACGATACGGGTCGAGGCAACGTTGAGCGACAGGCGCAGCATCGTCGACACCAGCAAGATGGTCGGGAAAGCCATGAAGTCGAGCGGCTTGACCGTGTACAGGCTGGTCAGCAGCACAATGACCGACAGCGCGATGTTAAAGCTGAAGAACACGTCGAGAATGAACGCCGGCAGCGGCAGCACCATCATCGCCAACAGCAAGATGATGATCATTGGCGCCGCCAGCGCGGAGCCGCCCTTGCCGCTCAGTCCGCTCAGCCAGGATGGGACAGTGATGCCGTTCATGGTGTTGCTCCGTTATTCGATGCAGGCTTTTTTTGCGATGCGGGGTTAAGCGGGTCCATTTCGGGCGGCACCGGCAGTTTGGTCGGACGGTCCGGATACTTGCCGCCGCCTTTGTTAAATGCGCGCAGCTGGAACACGTACGCCAGCACTTCGGCCACCGCCGAATACAGCGCCTCGGGAATCTCGTCGCCGATCTCGGTGTGCTTGTGCAGCGCACGGGCCAGCGCCGGCGCTTCCAGCAGCGCGACCTTGTTTTCCGTGGCCAGTTCGCGGATTTTCGCCGCCACTTCGTCGGCGCCCTTGGCAACGACCATCGGCGCGCCGCCGTGGCCGTCGGCATACTTGAGCGCGACGGCATAGTGGGTCGGGTTGGTGACGACCACGTCGGCGGTCGGCACCGCCGCCATCATGCGGCGCTGCGACATCTGGCGCTGCATCTGGCGAACCTTTGCCTTCATCTGCGGATTGCCGTCCGACTCCTTCGATTCCTGGATCACTTCCTGGCGCGTCATCTTCAGCTTGTTGGCGTAATGCCAGACCTGGTAGGGACCGTCGATCGCGGCGACAAAACCGAGGCCGCCGACGATGAACAGGAACGCCCAGGTCAGCAAGTTGATCAGGTGCGCGCTGCCGGCGCTGACCGATTCGACCGCCAGGCCCATGACGGCGTCCTTCTGGCTCATCACGACGAGGTAGGCGACGCTGCCGACGACGACCGTCTTGGCGACCGCCTTCAGCAATTCGACCAGCGCGTTGGTCGAGACCATGTTGCCCAGGCCCTTGATGGGGTTGAGCTTGCCGAAATTCGGCATCAACGATTTGGAGCTGAACAGCCAGCCGCCGACCAGCAGCGGCGAGGCCAGCGCGACGACCATGACGGCGACCGCCAGCGGCAGGCAGGCCATCATCACCGACACGATGTCGACACCGACGCGGCGGATCAGCACATCGGCATTGAAAATTTGTTCGCGGTCGAGCGCCAGGCCCGACACCATGATCGCGTTCAGGCTGCGCACGACGCCGTCGCCGGTCATCCACAGGCCGGCGCCGGCGGTCATCAATACTGTAAAAGTTGCAACTTCGCGCGATCGGGGCACGTCGCCTTCTTCACGGGCCTGCTCCAACCGCTTGCTTGACGCCGGTTCGGTCTTTTCTGCGTCGCTGTCTTCTGCCATGTCCACTCCGGTAACGCCCTGGCTGCATTGAAACGCGCGGCAACAGGAACGACAGCGGACATTATCGGCGGTATTGCTCTGGGGCTATCTTTGGAGCAGGCGTGCAAAGCCGTGCTTACAATCGGCTTATTCGGCTAGCGCAGCTTCGTCGCCTCGGCCTGCTTGACGCTCTGGGCAATGGCGCCGAACACTGATTTTCCGGCACCGTCGAGCATTTCGATCTTGATCGTATCGCCAAACAGCATGAACGGCGTCGACGCGACGCCATCCTCGATCATCTCCAGGCAGCGTTTTTCGGCGATGCAGGAATAGCCGCGGCCGGCGTCCTTGTTCGACACGGTGCCGGAGCCGACGATGGTGCCGGCGCGCGCATTGCGCGTCTTGCACAAGTGAGCGATCAATTGCGGAAAATTAAACACCATGTCGGCGCCGGCGTGCGGCTGGCCGACCAGCTTGCCGTTCCACGTCGAGCGCAGCGGCAGGTGAATCTTGCCCCCAAGCCAGGCGTCGCCCAGTTCGTCCGGCGTGACCGCCACCGGCGAAAAGCTGGTCGCCGGTTTTGACTGCACGAACCCGAAGCCCTTGGCCAGTTCTGCCGCAATGAGGTTGCGTAGCGACACATCGTTGGCCAGCATCAGCAGCCGAATCTGCTGGAGCGCCTGGTCCGGCGTCGAGCCCATCGGCACGTCGCCGGTGACGACGGCAACCTCGGCTTCGAAATCGATGCCCCACTCTTCCTGCGCGAGCACGATGTCGTCGTGCGGGCCGAGGAAGTCGTCGCTGCCGCCCTGGTACATCAGCGGATCTTCCCAGAACGACTCCGGCATCTCGGCCTTGCGCGCCTTGCGCACCAGTTCGACGTGGTTCACGTACGCCGAACCGTCGACCCACTGGAAGGCGCGCGGCAGCGGCGCCATGCACCTGGCCGGGTCGAAGTCGAAGCTGCGCTGGCCGCGCCCGCCGTTTAGCTGCGCGTACAGCTGGTTCAGTTGCGGCGCGATGAAGGCCCAGTCGTCGAGCGCCGCCTGCAGCGTCGGCGCGATGCCGTCGGCCAGGTGGGCGTGCTTCAGGTCGCGCGCGACAACCACCAGCTGGCCGTCGCGGGTGCCGTCGTTGAGGGTGGCGAGCTTCATGCCAGCCGGTCCAGCTGAGCCTGGTCGAGAAAGCACCACTCTGCTTCGGCCAGGCCGAGCGAGTCGAGCGTCAGGCTGCCGATGGCCGAGCGGTGCAGCGCCAGGCAATGGTTGTCGGCCGCGGCCAGCATGCGCTTGACCTGGTGGTACTTGCCTTGCTCGAGCACGATTTCGAGCTGGTGCTCACCGCGCCGGGTGCACGTCAATGCCTTCAGCGGCGCGGGCTCGTCGTGCAGCTTGACGCCGTCGAGCAATTTGTCCACCAGTTGCTGGGTGACCGGCTCTTGCGTGGTGGCCTGGTAAATCTTCGGCACATGGCGCTTCGGCGACGACTGTGCATGGATAAAGGGGCCATCGTCTGACATCAGCAGCATGCCGGTCGTGTCATGGTCGAGCCGGCCGACGGGCTGGACTTCGCGCCAGGTAAATTGTTCGGGAAGCAAGGTCAGCACGCCGGGGTGGTGGCTGGGCTTGCGTGAACACTCGAAATTGGCCGGCTTGTGCAGGGCAATATAGACGTGTTCGCGATAGGTCCATTCTTCGCCAAAGACCGTCAATACCGCGTCATTAGTGTCGAAGGTGGTTTTATAGTGGGTGTGCGGCGCGCCATTCACGCTCACTTCGCCATCTTCGATCAGGGCGCGGCAGTACTTGCGCGTGCCGAAACCTTGCGATTGCAGCATGCGGTCCAGGGATAATTTGCTCATGGGCGAGACTTTACCAGAACCGCGGCAGCGCCGACAGCACCGCCAATGCCGCCAATGCCGCCGGCATCGTACAGAAATTGCCACCCGGACATTTGACTCCTGGCGAACGACACCTTTGACAAAGATCAAGTGTTTCGGTTCCCCCGTTGGTACAGTGAAACCTCGTTAGGAATCGGCCTAACGGCTCCTACGAAATCCTTACCTCATCGGTAGGATAAACGAACCTTCAACAACAAGAGGACAACATGACCATCGACAACCACCGCGGCCCTAACGACCACGAGTTTCCAGGATCACAGGCCCAGGCCCATTGCCTGCTCGCCGTCGAAGAATGCGCTCGATACGAGGCCCAACTGGCAATTGCGCGGTGGATCAGTGACAGCGCCGGTGTGCCGGCCAAGGCCGAGGCGCCGGCGCCGGCCCTCGGCCGTGCGGTCTGGCTCGCCCACGCCCAGAAGAACTTCCAGCAGTGGCTTCGATGCGGTGGGTTCTCGCAATACGAGGTGGCGCCATCGGACATTTCCGAACTTTACGTCGGAACCTACTTCCCAGCCGGCAAGCCGCCCGCGATCCCGGGCCTGTTTCGCACCGACAGCTGCGTTGATTGAATCGACACGCACAATTGGAAACGGCGGCATTGCGCCGCCGTTTCCAAGTCCCGAGAAGGAGACTGTTCCGAGAAAATTTAATTCTCTCCATACCGCATGAACATGCGGTCAGTAGTCCGGTTCGAATATATGAAAACTACGTGAACTTTTATATCAGCCCCTTTGAATGAACTACGGCTTCAATATAGGACAAACCTGTCAACTTACAAGGAGAAAATTAACTATCCTCAGCGTACCGCCGGCGTTGCCCCGCGATACAGCGACTTGACCGCGCCGGCGCCGACCGAGGCACCAAATTTCTTCAGCACCCGTTCCGGCAAGCCTTCGTGCGCCGTGTAGTCGACGATGTCATCGACCTTGACGATTTCGCGCGCCACACTGTCGACGCTGCCGTAGCCATCGGCCAGCCCCATCTCGACGGCGCGGGCGCCGCTCCAGAACAGGCCGGAGAACATGTCCGGTGTTTCCTTCAGGCGCTTGCCGCGCCCTGCCCGCACCACGCCGATGAATTGCTGGTGAATTTCGTTCAACATTGCCTGGGCATGCGCCTTGTGCTTGTCCGACTGCGGGCTGAACGGATCCATGAACCCCTTGTTCTCGCCGGCCGTCAGCAGGCGCCGCTCGACGCCGGCCTTTTCCATCGTGCCGGTGAAGCCGAAGCCGTCCATCAGCACGCCGATCGAGCCGACGATGCTGGCCTTGTTGACGAAAATCTTGTCGGCGGCCGCCGCGATGTAATACCCGCCGGACGCGCAGATTTCATCGACCACCACGTACACCGGCTTGGCCGGGTAGCCTTTTCGCAGGCGCAGGATCTCATCGACGATCATGCCGGCCTGGACTGGACTGCCGCCCGGGCTGTTAATGCGCAGCACCACGGCGACCGAGCCGACGTCGCGGAATGCCTTGTTCAGTGACGGAATGACCGAGTTGGCCGAACCGCTGCCTTCGGCCTCGATGTTGCCGTCGATCTCGATCAGCGCCGTATGCTTGCCCAGCGCTTCGATATCCGAGCCGGTGCTGAAGTCGAAATAGGCCCACAAGGAGAAGAAGATCGCCCCCAATACGAGCAGTTTGAAGAAGATGCTCCAGCGGCGCGCCGTCCGCTGTTCCCTGACGGTGGCAAACAGGAGCTTTTCCAGCGTATCGCGTTCCCAGTTGGGGTGGTTGGCCGGGCCGGCCATCACGGCCTTGTCGGTCGGGGTGCTGCTGATGTTATCGGTCATAGATCGTGGTTATCGGATTTAGATGGAGACTGGTGGCGCCTTGACGAGCTCGTCTGGGTGCCAGTAAATCTTGTCGTGCTCTTCGTGCACGGCAATCGGGCGCAACCGGCCGCCTTTGCAGGGACCGCCTGCGCACTGTCCGGTTCGCGGGACGTAGATTGCCCCGTGGGTCGAGCACATCAGGTACAGGCCGCTCGACTCGAAGAATTCGCCCTTATTCCAGTCGAGCTCGATCGGCACGTGGGCGCAGCGGTTCAGGTAGCCGTACACCTTGCCGTCGTAGCGCACCACGAAGCCGGTGCCGTCGTCGCCGAACGCACTGACGGCAAAGCGCACACCGTGCCCGCCTTCGACCACGGCGTCGGCGTCGCACACCAGCAGTGCGGATGCGGCCGGCTCACTCATCATGCATTCTCGCCCAGCCATTGGTGCAGCTGTGCCACCGTCTGGGCCGAGTACAGCGGCTGGCAAGCTTGCAGCTGGTCGACCGGGTGCGCGCCGTACTCGACTGCCACGGCGCCGGTGCCGGCGTTGTTCGCCATCAGTAGGTCGTGCGTCGTGTCGCCGATCATCACGGTGCGCTTCAGGTCCTGGCCCAGTTCGCGCGTCAGCTCCTGCAGCATGGCCGGATGCGGCTTCGAGAACGTCTCGTCGGCGCAGCGGGTGGCGTCGAACAGCGACAGCAGGCCGACCGCATTGAGCGCCCGGTTCAGGCCGACGCGGCTCTTGCCGGTCGCCACCGCCAGGAAATAGCCTTCCTGTGATAATTCGCTCAACATGGCGCTAACGCCGTCGAACACCACCAGTTCAGGGTCCTTCATCAGGAAATGGTAGCGATAGCGCTCGACCATCTTCGGATACCAGATGGGATCGATATTCGGCATCACCGCCTGCATCGCCTCGTGCAGGCCGAGGCCGATGACGTGCGACGCCTCTTCATCGCGCGGGATTGGCAAACCGAGCTCTCGCGCGGCCGACTGGATACTCTTGACGATGGTCGATGTGCTGTCCATCAGCGTGCCGTCCCAATCAAATACGATCAGGTCAAATTGCTTTCGTGCCATGTGTTCCGGCTGGCTTGTGGCCGCCGGCTCCTTCCAGGGGTAAGTGTTGTCGCGAGATTATCGCACTGCAATATTCTGCGGTTTCCCCAAGCTTACCAAGAAACGGTCGCATTCTGCCGGTAACGGGGCATTTATCGTCACCTGCTTGCCGCTGTCGGGATGGATGAAGGTGATCTGATGGGCATGCAGGAACATGCGCTTGAGGGCGCCGCGCGTCTGGTCGGCCTTCAGCAGCACCCGGTTAAGCGCGAAATCGCCGTATTTATCGTCTCCCAGGATCGGAAAGCCCGACGAAGCGAGATGAACGCGGATCTGGTGGGTGCGCCCGGTTTTCAGTTCCGCTTCCAGCAGGGCGACATGCTCCCACTTGCGCAATAATGTGAACACGGTATGCGACTCCATGCCCCCGGCCTGCACGCAGACCCGCCGCTCGCCTTCGGCGGTGGTGTATTTATGCAGCGGCAGCTTGATGTGCTGGCGCGCGTTCTTCCAGTCGCCGCCCACCGCGGTCAGGTAGCGCTTGTCGGTCACGCCGTCGCGCATCTGTTCGTGCAGGTTGGTCAGCGCCGAGCGTTTTTTCGCCAGCATCAGCACGCCCGACGTTTCGCGGTCGAGCCGGTGCACCAGTTCGAGGAACTTGGCGTCCGGGCGCGACGCGCGCAACTGTTCGATGACGCCGTACGACACGCCCGAGCCGCCATGTACCGCGGTGCCGCACGGCTTGTCGATCACCAGCAAGTGGGCATCCTCGAACAGGATGGTAAATTCGGCGCCCGGAACGATTGCCGTTGATTTTTCGGCCACCCGTACCGGCGGGATCCGTACCACATCGCCATTTACCAGCCGGTACAGCTGATCGATGCGGCCTTTATTGACGCGCACTTCGCCGGAACGCAAAATACGGTATATGTGACTCTTGGGGACGCCCTTGCACACGCGCAGCAGGTAGTTGTCGATGCGCTGGCCGGCTTCTTCTTCGGTAATTGTTACGAACTGGGCTTGCAGCGGTGTCGGTGATGAAGGGGGAACACTCTCGGTTTGCATCTTCATTTGCTCTGTCTTCCCAGAAATTCTCTCTAAGTCCTTCATTTTGAATATATAATCGACAGGCGGCGGTCAAACCTCTGCTGGTGTAAGAATTAAAACGATATTTTACACAGGGGCGTGTCCATCGGCCTCGCCAAATTGCAAATTCGATGGAAAAACGTGTACGCACATCCCTGCGCGAATCAAGGTTGCACCGTTGTTGTAATCGGATTGCACGCAGGGCTGCAAGATTGGATAGTTTGGAATTGTAAGGATAAGTACCGGCAAGCTGTCTATTTTGCCAGCTCGCCGGTTGATGGCGTCGATAACGCTTGTCGTTTTCGCCCGACCCGATGTAAGCCTCATCCCGAAGGCTTGAGAATAATGGCGGATCCATTCGCCGGTGGTTCGAAGTCTTGGTATGTTCGCTGGCTACGGTTTGGCTCGTTGATCTGCTCACCGCCTGGCTGTCCCTGTGCCCCGGTTCGACCGGCAGCAAACAGGAAAGTTGCAGGTGATGCGTGCACTCGGCATGTCGATCGACCCCACCGCGCCCCGTTGCGGCCGCAACGCCAGTCGTTGCTGCGCCGTGCATGAAGGCATACCCACCCTCCAACTCTCCGTTCCCGCGTACATCCGATGTACATAAGCCGCGCTGACAAGGTGGCCTGGATCGGCCTTCGGGTCGTGGAGTCAATAAAAATGAAACGTATGTTGTTTAACGCTACGCAGCAGGAAGAGCTGCGCGTAGCCATTGTCGACGGTCAGAAGCTGATCGACATCGATATCGAGTCGGCCGGCCGCGAACAGCGCAAGTCGAACATCTATAAAGGTGTCATCACCCGCATTGAGCCCTCCCTCGAAGCTTGCTTCGTCAGCTATGGCGAAGACCGCCACGGCTTCCTCCCCTTCAAAGAAGTTGCGCGCACCTACTTCCGCGAAGGCGTCGACGTCCGTACCGCTTCGGTCAAGGAAGCGCTGCGCGAAGGCCAGGAAATCATGGTCCAGGTCGAAAAGGAAGAGCGCGGCAACAAGGGCGCGGCGCTGACCTCGTTCGTCTCGCTGGCCGGCCGCTACCTCGTGCTGATGCCGAACAATCCGCGCGGCGGCGGCGTATCGCGCCGTGTCGAAGGCGAAGAGCGCCAGGAACTGCGCGAAACGATGGACAAGCTGGACCTGCCGCAAGGCATGTCGGTGATTGCCCGCACCGCCGGCATCGGCCGCAACGTCGAAGAACTGCAGTGGGACCTGAACTACCTGATGCAACTGTGGCGCGCGATCGAAGGGGCCGGCAAGCAAGGCAACGGCGCTTTCCTGATCTACCAGGAATCGTCGCTCGTCATCCGCGCCATCCGCGACTACTTCCAGCCCGACATCGGCGAGATCCTGATCGACACCGACGACATCTACGAGCAGGCGCATCAGTTCATGAGCCACGTGATGCCCGACATGGTGCACCGCGTCAAGCGCTACAGCGACGACGTGCCGCTGTTCTCGCGTTTCCAGATCGAACACCAGATTGAGACCGCGTACTCGCGCACGGTGCCGTTGCCGTCCGGCGGCGCCATCGTCATCGACCACACCGAAGCGCTCGTGTCGGTCGACGTCAACTCGGCGCGCGCCACGCGCGGCTCCGACATCGAGACCACCGCGTTCAACACCAACTGCGAAGCGGCCGAAGAAGTGGCCCGCCAGTTGCGCCTGCGCGACCTCGGCGGCCTGATCGTCATCGACTTCATCGACATGGAAGTGGCGAAAAACCAGCGCGAGGTGGAAACGCGCCTGAAAGACGCGCTGCACCACGACCGCGCGCGTGTCCAGATGGGCAAGATTTCCCGTTTCGGCCTGATGGAACTGTCGCGCCAGCGCCTGCGTCCGTCACTGTCCGAAGGCAGCCACGTGACGTGCCCGCGCTGCTCCGGCACCGGCCACATCCGCGATACCGAATCGTCCGCACTGCAAGTGCTGCGCATCATCCAGGAAGAGGCGATGAAGGAAAATTCGGCCACCATCCACGTCCAGGTGCCGGTCGATGTTGCCGCGTTCCTGCTCAACGAAAAGCGTGGCGAAGTGCTCAAGATCGAGAACCGCCACCGCATCGGCGTGATCCTGATCCCGAACAAGCACCTCGACACGCCGCACTACAAGCTCGAGCGCATCAAGCACGACGATCCGCGCCTCGAAGACAGCCAGGCCAGCTACACCCTGGCCGAGCAGGCCGACACCGACATGGCTTACAGCAAGCGCCAGAAGGAAGAAGCCAAGCCGCGCCAGGAAGCCGTCGTCAAGACGATCACCCCGGCCCAGCCTGCGCCGATGGTCGACCGCAGCGAGCCGGTCAAGCCGGTCATCGTGGCGCCGGTGCCGGTCGCGCCGGTCGAGGAAAGCTTCCTCGACAAGATCATCAACTTCTTCATGGGCAAGAAGGCGACGCCAGTTGCCGCGCCGGCGCCAGTTGCCGCGCCAGCCAAGCCGGCTGCTGCTGCCGACCGTGGCGGCGACCGTAATGGTCGTGGCCCGCGCGGCCGCAGCCGTGGCGGCAAGCAAGGTGGCCGCGAAGAGCGCGAACCTGGCGCCAAGGCCGGCGTTGCCGACGAGACCGTGAAAGCAGCCGACGCCGAAACCCGCGCCGCCCGCCCGCCGCGTCCGCCACGTCCACCGCGTGAAGCGCGCGAGCCGCGCGAGCAGGCCGAAGCGCAAGTGCCGGCAGTGCCGCGCGCCGAACGTGGCGAGCGTCCTGAACGTGCCGAGCGCACCCCGCGCCCTGCCCGCGAGCGCGCCGACTACCGCGCTGTCGTTGCCGAATCGAAGGCCGACGATGTTGTCGTCACCGAAGCAGTGATGGCGTCGTCGATTTCGGTCACCACGCTCGGCCCGGACGGCGAGCACAACGTTACCGAGCAAGTGGTCAAGACCATCACGACCATCGGCCCGAACGGCGAAGAGATCGAAGTCGAAGCCGGCGACGAGCCGCGCCGCCGTCGCCGCCGCGGTGGCCGCAACCGTAACCGCCGCGAGCGCGAGCTCGGTGAAGGTGGCGAGAACGAAGCAGGCGACAACGAAGGCGAAGCAGCGCCGTCGACGACGGTGGCGTTCACCCCGGTAGCTGACCAGGAAGCTGGCGCGGCTGAGCCGGTACCGGCGTCGGAATACGTCATGGTCGAGCCTGTCGAAGCAGCCCCGGCGCCAGCGCCGGTCGCAGTGCAGCCGGAGCCGGTCGTCGCTGAAGCACCAGTCGTCGCCGAAGCGCCAGCTGCGCCTGCAGTGATGCCGGAAACCATGTTCACGCCGGATACCCCGGTGGAAGCACCAGTTGCCGCTGAGCCAGTCGCAGCCGTTGTCGACGTCGAGCGCGTCGTCGCCGAGCCGGTGGCTGTTCAGACAGCGCCGGAAGCTGTTGAAGAGCCAGTCGCGGTCGTCGAAGAGGCGCCAGCGCCGGTTGCCGTTTCAGCGCCGGTCGAAGTAGCAGCGGCGGTGCCGGTACCCGTGCAAGCGATGGCGCCAGCGCCAGTGCAAGCACCGGTTGCCGACCTGAAAGAGTTGCTCGGTTCCGCCGGTTTGACCTTGGCTGCCACCGATCCTGAGAAGCTGCGTGCAGCGCAGGAAGCGGCCGCCAGCGCGGCGCCGCCGGTACGTGTTCCGCGTGAACGCAAGCCGCTGCCACCGCAAGTGGACGAGCCGCTGATCCAGATCGACACCAGCCGCCAGTAATAGGCCGGTAGTCGATAAGAAGGGAAGCCGCGTGCTTCCCTTTTTTTACGTCCGGGCTATTCGATCCAATGGGATCCCCGCGAAAGCGAAGATCCCATTCCGCAGCACCGCACAGTCGTTACAATACCGGCATGATCCCACCCCACGATATCCGCCCCGCCCCCGTCACCTTGCGCGAAGCCTTCTGGTATTGGCTCAAGCTTGGCTTCATCAGTTTTGGCGGCCCGGCCGGCCAGATCGCCCTGATGCATTCCGAACTGGTCGAACGGCGCCGCTGGATTTCCGAGCAGCGCTTCCTGCACGCCCTCAATTACTGCATGCTGCTGCCCGGCCCCGAAGCGACCCAGCTTGCCGTCTACATCGGCTGGCTGATGCACAAAACGCGCGGCGGCATCATTGCCGGCGCGCTGTTCGTGCTGCCCTCATTGCTGATCCTCATCGTGCTGTCCTGGATTTACATGGCATATGGAAACCTGCCGGCGGTGGCCGGCGTCCTGTATGGCATCAAGCCGGCGGTGGTTGCCATCGTGCTCGCCGCTGCCTGGCGCATCGGCAGCCGCACATTGAAAAACCAGGTGCTGATGGCGGTCGCCGTCGCCGCCTTCCTCGCCATCGCCGTCTTCAGCGCGCCGTTCCCGCTGATCGTGCTGGGCGCCGCCGCGATCGGCGTGGCCGGCGGCAGGTGGTGGCCGGCCTGGTTCCAGGTCGGCGGCCAGCGCGCGCATAACGCCAAGGCCTCGTACGGCGTCGCGCTGATCGACGACGACACGCCGACGCCGGCGCACGCCGCCTTCGCCTGGCCGCGCCTGGCGCAGGTCGCGCTGATTGGCCTGGGCATCGGCGTTTGCGCCTGGCTGCTGCTGGCCGCGCGCTACGGCGTCGCCGGCACGCTTGCCCAGATGGGCTGGTTTTTCACCAAGGCGGCCCTGATGACCTTCGGCGGCGCGTACGCCGTGCTGCCCTACGTCTACCAGGGCGGCGTCGAGCACTACCACTGGCTCACCGCCGCCCAGATGATCGACGGCCTGGCGCTGGGCGAAACCACGCCCGGCCCTCTGATCATGATCGTCGCCTTCGTCGGCTTCGTCGGCGCCTGGAGCGGCGCCCTGTTCGGCGACTCCGCCCTGCTCGCGGCCGGCGTCGCCGGCGCCTCGGTCGCCGCGCTGTTTACGTTCCTGCCGTCGTTCATCTTCATCCTGGCCGGCGGCCCGCTGGTCGAATCGACCCGCGGCGACGTCCGCATGACGGCGCCGCTGACCGCCATCTCGGCGGCGGTGGTCGGCGTCATCGTCAGCCTCGCCGTGTTCTTCGGCCAGCATGTGTTTTTCGCCGCCGGCCGCCTCGATCCGGTAGCCGTCGCCATCAGCGCCGTCGCCTGCATCGCCCTGTTTCGCTACCAGGTCGGCGCCATCAAATTGATCTTCGCCTGTGCGCTCGCGGGCCTCGTGCTATCGTATTGGCATGGCTGAAAAAATCATCATGCTCGGCGACGAGCGCCGGCCCCAGATGGCCGTCCCCGCCGTCCTCGAAGCGCCCACCGGCCGCGTGGACGACGCCCTCGCGCGGCCATTGCACGACCTGCGCATCTCGGTCACCGACCGCTGCAATTTTCGCTGTGTCTACTGCATGCCGAAGGAAGTGTTCGACAAGGACTACGCCTACCTGCCGCAAACTGCCCTGCTGTCGTTCGAGGAAATCACCCGCGTCGCCACCATCTTCGTCGCCCATGGCGTCGAAAAGATCCGCCTGACCGGCGGCGAACCGCTGCTGCGCAAGAACCTCGAACGCCTGGTCGGCATGCTCGCCGCCATCCGCACGCCGAGCGGGCGCACGCTCGACCTCACGCTCACCACCAACGGCGCGCTGCTGGCCAAAAAAGCGCAGTCGCTCAAGGACGCTGGCCTGAACCGCGTCACCGTCTCGCTCGATTCGCTCGACGACGCCACCTTCAAGCGCATGAACGACGTCGACTTCGCGGTCGCCGACGTGTTGCACGGCATCGACGTCGCCCACCAGGTTGGCCTCGGCCCCATCAAGATCAACATGGTCGTCAAGGGCGGCATGAACGACCAGGAAATCGTGCCGATGGCGCGCCACTTCAAGGACACGCCGTACATCTTGCGCTTCATCGAATACATGGACGTTGGCGCCTCCAACGGCTGGAACATGAGCGAAGTGATTCCTTCGACCGAAGTGGTGCGCCGCATTTCTGCGCAGATGCCGCTGGCGCCGGTCGGCGCCAACTACGCCGGCGAGACTGCCGCGCGCTGGCGCTATGTCGATGGCGGCGGCGAAGTGGGCATGATTTCCAGCGTCACCCAGTCGTTCTGCAAGGACTGCACCCGCGCGCGCCTGTCGACCGAGGGGCAACTCTACACCTGCCTGTTCGCCACCCGCGGCCACGACCTGCGCGGCCTGCTGCGCGGCGGCCGCAGCGATGCCGAGGTTTCCGCCGCCGTCGCCCAGTTGTGGCGTGCGCGCACCGACCGCTATTCCGACACCCGCACCATCAACACCAGCGGCATCGAGCGCGGCCCAAGGCGGGTCGAAATGTCCTACATCGGCGGATAATCAAGCATGCAGAAAAATGAACAGATCAGCGCACTGATCCTGGCGGGCGGGCGCGGCTCGCGCATGGGCCACGTCGACAAGGGCCTGCAGCCGTTCCACGGCGCCACCATGGTCGCTCACGTGCTCGAGCGGCTGGCGCCGCAGGTGGGTGCAATCGCCATCAACGCCAACCAGAACCTGGGCAGGTATGAAGCATTCGGCGTGCCGGTGTGGCCTGATGAAACGACCGGCTTTGCCGGACCGCTGGCCGGACTCGAAGCGGGCATGCGCCACTGCGCCACGCCGTACATGGTCACCGCGCCGTGCGACTCGCCGTTCTTGCCGCGCGACCTGGCCGCGCGCCTGTTCCACGCGCTGCAGTCGCAACGCGCCGACGTCGCCCTGGCGGTGACGCAGGAAGGCGGCATGCGAAAGCAGCCGCACCCGGTTTTCTGCCTGGTCAAGACGCGCCTGCTGCCGGTGCTCTCAAGCTACCTGGCCGAGGGCGGGCGCAAGATGGACGGCTGGTACGCCGACCTGAAAGTGGCCGAAGTGCTGTTCGACGACAGCGACGCCTTCCGCAACATCAACACGCTCGACGAACTGCACAGCCTTGATACGTCGCGCGCGCCGAAGCGACTGCTCGATGTCACCAGCTGCCTGTCCGGCTACGACCCTGACGCGCTGCCGGTGCGCGACGCCCAGCGCATCATCCGCGAATTCGTCTCCCCCATCGCCTCGATCGAAAAGGTCGCCCTGCGCGCCGCGCTCGACCGCGTGCTGGCCGCGGACATCACCTCGCCGATCAGCGTGCCGGCGCACGACAACTCGGCGATGGACGGCTTTGCGCTGCGCGGCGCCGACCTGCGCGCCGAGGGCACGACCACGCTGAAGGTCATCGACACCGTCTACGCCGGCCGTCCGTCCGGCGCGACGCCGGCCCCTGGCGAGTGCGTGCGCATCATGACGGGCGGCGTCATGCCGGCCGGCTGCGACAGCGTCGTCCCGCAGGAGTTCGTGGCCCGTATCGGCGAGGCCGACATCACGATCGACGCCGGCGTCATTCGGGTCGGCGACAATCGCCGCTTCGCCGGCGAGGACCTGATGGCCGGCAACCCCGCGCTCAGGAAAGGCAAGATCATCCGCCCGGCCGACCTCGGCCTGCTCGCGTCGCTGGGCATCGCCGAAGTGCCGGTGCAGCGGCGCCTGCGCGTCGCGTTCTTCTCGACCGGTGACGAACTGCGTTCGATCGGCGAGCCGCTCGACGCCGGCTGCGTCTACGACAGCAACCGCTACACCTTGTACGGCATGCTTGCCCGGCTTGGCTGCGACATCATCGACATGGGCGTCGTCAAGGACGACCCGCAGGCGCTGGAAGAGGCGCTGCGCAACGCCTGCGAAAACACCGACGCCATCGTCACCTCCGGCGGTGTCTCGGTCGGCGCGGCCGACTACACGCGCGACATCATGGCCAGACTTGGCGACGTCACGTTCTGGAAGATCGGCATGCGCCCGGGGCGCCCGCTCGCCTTCGGCAAGATCAACTCGAACGGCCACAGCGCCTTCCTGTTTGGCCTGCCCGGCAATCCGGTGGCGGTGATGGTGTCGTTCTACTTTTTCGCCCGCGCCGCGCTGCTGACCATGATGGGCGCCGACGCGCCGCTGCCGCTGCTGAAAGTAAAATCGACCGGCGCCATCCGCAAGAAGCCAGGCCGCACCGAATACCAGCGCGGCATCCTGGCCCACGATGCCAACGGCGAGCAGCAGGTCAGCATCACCGGCTCGCAGGGCTCCGGCATTTTGCGCTCGATGTCGGAAGCGAACTGCATGGTGGTGCTGCACGACGAGCAAGGCAACGTCGCCGCCGGCGACCTGGTCGACGTCCTGCTCTTCGAAGGCCTGGTGTAACCGTACCCGCAACCTCAGCCCGCGAACTAAAAACCGGGTCGGCTATTCGTCGTCCGCCAGTTTCGACAACGCTTCGGCCGGACTCGCATACAGCGCCGGCTCTTTGTTACTGCGCGTGAAAGCGGCGCCCACATACGCGCGCATGAAGGTGCTGTGCGTGTAGCGCGTCACGCGGCTGTAAAAGCGCTCCGTCAGCGCGTTGACCATCTCCACATACGCATCGAGCAGGTCCGGCGCGATCGTGAAGTTGTCGTAGTTGACGATGGCGGGAACCTTGCGCCCGACCGGCGCCAGGCGCGCCGCCACCAGAACGCTGACGGCGTCGATGTCGGCCATCGACGATACTTCGAATCCTTCGAAATTGACGAAGAACAGGCGCTTTTGCGCATCGTACGTGAGGCGCTGTTCGAGCGGCTGCGCCAGCATCGGCGTGCGCCAGCCCATCGCCGCGGGGGCAAAGATGCGCGCGTCCATCAGCTTCAGGTCTGCACTGATCGCCGGCACAAAACCCATGTGGGCCAGGATGTCGCGCTGCAGGTCGACGCCGGGCGCGATCTCGATCAGCTCCAGGCCGCTGTCGACCAGCTTGAACACGCAGCGCTCGGTCACGTACAGCGCCGTCTGACCGCGCTCGAGCGCGTACTTGCCCGAGTAGGTGCGGTGCTCGACCTCGTCGATGAACTTGCGCGACGCGCCCTCTTCGACGATCTGCAGCTTGCCGCCACGGATGGCGATCTTCAGCCCGCCGGCCGTGAAGGTACCGACGAACACCACCTTCTTGGCATTCTGGCTGATGTTGATAAAGCCGCCGGCGCCGGCCAGCCTGCTGCCGAATTTGCTGACGTTCAGGTTGCCGCAGCGGTCCGCCTGCGCCAGGCCAAGGCAGGCGACATCGAGCCCGCCGCCATCGTAGAAGTCGAACTGGTACGGCTGGTCGATGATCGCGTCGGCATTCGTGGCGGCGCCAAAATTGAGGCCGCCGGCGGGAATGCCGCCGATGACGCCCGGCTCCGCCGTCAGCGTGATCAGGTCGAGCAGCTTCTCTTCGGCCGCCACGCTGGCCACGCCTTCCGGCATGCCGATGCCGAGGTTGACGACGTCGTTCGGCCGCAGCTCCATCAGCGCGCGCCGCGCGATCACCTTGCGCTCGCACAGCGGCATCGGCGCGATCGACGACAGCGGCACCCGCAGTTCGCTGGCAAACGCCGCGCTGTACGGCTCGGCGAAGGTCTGCATGTGGTATTCGGGCTTTTCGGCCACCACCACGCAGTCGACCAGGATGCCGGGGATCTTGACCTCGCGCGGATTGAGGCTGCCGTTTTCGGCGATCCGCTCGACCTGCACGATGACGATGCCGCCCGAATTGTGCGCCGCCATCGCGATGGCAAGCGCTTCGAGCGTCAGCGCTTCCTTCTCCATCGTCACGTTGCCGTTGGCGTCGGCGGTGGTGCCGCGGATGATGCCGACCTGGATCGGCAGCGCCTTGTAGAACAGGCACTCCTTGCCGCCCACCGTCATCACTTCGACCAGGTCCTCGTGGGTGCTGGCGTTGATCTTGCCGCCACCGAAACGCGGATCGACGAAGGTGCCCAGGCCCACGTGCGTCAGCAGTCCCGGCTTGCCGGCCGCGGTATCGCGAAACAGCTGGCTGATGACGCCTTGCGGCAGGTTGTACGCCTCGATCTGGTTCGTCATCGCCAGCGTCTGGAGCTTGGGCACCAGGCTCCAGTGCCCGCCAATGACGCGCTTGACCAGCCCCGCGTGCGCCAGGTGGTTCAGGCCGCGGTCACGGCCGTCGCCCTGCCCGGCCGCATACACCAAGGTCAGGTCGCGCGGATGGCGCTGCCCGCCTTCGCCCGCCAGGAACGTCTGTTCCAGCGCCACCGCGATGTTCTCGGCAAAGCCGATGCCGACGAAGCCGCCGGTGGCAACCGTATCCCCATCGTGGATCAGGCTTACCGCATCGAGAGCGCTGACGATCTTGGTGCGGTTCGCCGAACCGATGGCGTGCGCCGGCAGCGCCGGGGTACGTGGTGGCATGGTGTCTCCGATGACGGTTATCCGCCGGGGCTGTCCAACTCCGCATGGTCGATGTCGGGTCCCAGCATCAGTTGCGCCTCTTCGCTCGGCAACGCTTCCACCGATTTTAACTTGCGCGCCATCTGGCGGCTACGCACTTCGGCGCTTTCGATGTTCTTGGCGGCCCGCTCCAGGGTCAGGCGGGTCTGGCTGAGCACATCGCCGAACTTGCCGAACTCGGTCTTGACCGCGCCCAGCACCTGCCACACCTCGGACGAACGCTTCTCCAGCGCCAGCGTGCGAAAGCCCATCTGCAGGCTGCTGAGGATGGCCGCCAGGGTCGACGGCCCGGCGATGCTGACGCGCAGCGTACGCTGCAGGTCGTCGGCCAGGCCGGGACGCCGCATCACCTCCGCATACAGCCCTTCAGTCGGCAGGAACAGGATGGCGAAATCGGTCGTCAGCGGCGGCGACAGGTATTTTTCGCAGATGGTTTTGGCTTCGCCGCGCACCGCGCGCTCGAGGTCGCGGCCGAACTGCTGCACGCCGTCGGCATCGGCGCGGTCGGCAGCTTCGACCAGGCGCTCGTACTGCTCCTTCGGGAACTTGGCGTCGATCGGCAGCCACACCGGCGCGCCGCCATCGACGCTGCCGGGCAGCTTGATGGCAAATTCCACCCGCGCGCCGGTGCCGGGAATGGTTTCGACGTTCTTTGCATACTGGTCTGCGGTGAGCACCTGCTCGAGCAGCATCTCGAGCTGCACTTCGCCCCAGGTGCCGCGCGTCTTCACATTCGTCAGCACCCGTTTCAGGTCGCCCACGCCGATGGCCAGCTGCTGCATTTCGCCCAGGCCCTGGTGGACCTTCTCGAGCCTTTCCGACACCACCCGGAACGATTCGGTCAGCCGCGTCTCGAGCGTGGCGTGCAGCTTTTCGTCGACGGTCTTGCGCATCTCTTCCAGGCGCGCCGCGTTGTCAAGTTGCAGGTCCTTGATCTTCGCCTCCAGCGTCTCGCGCACTTCCAGCATGCGCTGCGCGTTCGACTCGGTCAGCGCGGAAATGCTTCGGCTAAGTGTGTCGGCCAGGCGCTTGAGCGTGACTGCCTGTTCTTCGCGCCCGCTGGCGCCCTGCGTGTGGATCTGCTGGCGCATGCCGTCAAGCTGCTGCACGCTGCCGGCGTGATTGTGGGCCATGCTGACGGCCAGCTCCTGCCGTGTCGCCTGAAGGCCGGCCTGCAGCGCGCGTTCGAGCCGCTCGAACTGGGCGTCGTGGTTGCCGCGTCCGCGCATCAACAGCACCAGCAGCAGCACGATGGCCACTGCCGCCAGCAGCGCGAGGATGATGAATTCTGTCTGCGTCATCAGTCGGCCTTGTTCCGCATCCAGTCGGCGGTCTGGTAGAACGACTCCATCAGCCGCAGGCGCAGCGCCTCGTCGATGCCGACGTCTTCCATCGCCCACGCCATCGCGCGCAGCCACTGATCGCGCTCGCTGCTGCCGATCGCAAACGGCAGGTGGCGCGCGCGCAGCCGCGGGTGGCCGTGGCGTTCGACGAACAGGTCGGGGCCGCCCATCCAGCCGGACAGGAACATGAACAGCTTGTCGCGCGAGCCGTCCATCGGCGTCGGGTGCAGCGCGCGGATGCCGGCGAACTCGGGCTCGAGCTCCATCAGGTCGTAGAAGCGGTCGACCAGCTCGCGCAGACGCTGTTGGCCGCCGATGGTGTCATACAAAGTGGGGGATTGGGTCATGCCCGCCATGATAACGCACGGCCGGCTCGTCATGCCCCACTAGCGCATCAGCCCTGGCGCAGCGTCTGCAGCGGCGGCTGTTTGAGCACATTGCGCAGTCCCAGCCAGCCGCCGGCAATCGCGCACGCCACGCCGACCGCAACGCCGGCCATCCACACCACCGGGCTGAAGGTCCACTCGAACTTGAACTGGTACGTCGCCAGCGCCCAGCCCAGCGCCGCGGCGCCGCTCGCCGCCAGCAGACCGGACAAGCCGCCCACCAGCGAGAACTCGATCCACTGCGCCTGCGACAGCTGCCGGCGCGTCGCGCCCAATGCGCGCAGCAGGCCCGATTCGCGCGTGCGCTCGTCCTGCGATCCCATCAGCGCGGCATACAGCACCAGCACGCCCGAGGCCAGCGTAAACAGGAACAGGAATTCGACCGCCGTCACCACCTGGTCGAGCACCTCCTGCAGCTGCGAGATGATGCCGCTGACATCGATCACGGTCAGGTTCGGAAATTCGCGCGTCAGCGCGTTGGTCAGGCCAGTGCCGGACGGCGGCAGGTGAAATGCCGTCATCAGCGTCTGCGGCGTTTCCTTCATCGCCTGCGGATTGATGATGACGAAGAAGTTGGCGCGCATCGAACCCCATTCGAGCTTGCGCAGGCTCGTCACCCGCGCATTCACGATCTGGCCGGCGATATCGAAACGCATGGTGTCGCCAAGCTTGATGCGCAGCGTCTTGGCGATGCCCTGCTCGACCGACGCTTCGGCCATGCCGGGTTTATCCTCGTACCACTTGCCGGCGATGATCTGGTTCGATGTCTGCATCTGCTTCATGCTCGACAGGTTGAATTCGCGGTCGGCCAGCCGGCGCGCGTCGTCCGCCTGATACGTCGTGGCGGTGATCGGCTGGTCGTTGACCGCCGTCAGGCGCCCGCGGATCATGGGGTACAGCACCGCGTCCTTGACGCCAGCGGCCACCAGCTTCTGTTCGACCTGCTCGCGCTGGTCCGGCATGATGTTGATGATGAATCGGTTCGGCGCATCGGCCGGCGTGGCGCTGCGCCAGGCGCCCATCAGGTCGCCGCGTACCACTGTCAGCAGTAGCAGCGCCATCAGGCCAAGCGCCAGCGACACCACCTGCACGATGGTCGCTCCCGGCCGGCGCTGCAGCGCGCTGACGGCAAAGCGCCAGCTCTGGTGGTCGAACGCGCCGCGCAGCCGGCGCAGCGACAGCAGGCCAAGCCAGCCGGCCAGCGCGAACAGGCCGAAGCCGGCAAGGAACCCGACCGCCGTCAGCAGCGCCAGCCTGGTGTCGCCGGCCTGCCACAGCAACAGCGCGACAAACGCGGCAACGCCGAAGCCGTAGGTGGCCAGCGCCATCGCCTGCGGCGCCGCCTGCTCGCGGCGGATCACGCGGTTGTGCGGCACATTGCGCAGCTGGAGCACCGGCGGCAGCGCGAAGCCGACCAGCAGCAGCATGCCGGTGGCGATGCCCTGCAGCGCCGGCAGCAGCGACACCGGCGGCAGGTCGGTGCTGATGAATCTTCCAATCAGCTCGAGCAGTACGTAGTGGGCGCCGAAGCCGACCAGCACGCCGAGCACGCTGCCGGCCAGGCCGACCAGCACGAACTCGATCAGGTACAGCGCGCTCACTTCATTCTGCGACAGGCCCAGGCAGCGCAGCATGGCGCAGGCGTCCAGGTGGCGCAGCATGAAGCGGCGCGCCGCCATCGCCACGGCCACCGCCGCCAGCATCGCCGACAGCAGGCCGACCAGCGACAGGAAGCGGTCGGCCCGGTCCAGCGTGGCGCGCATTTCGGGACGGCCGTTTTCCAGCGATTCGATCCGCACGCCCTTGGCGCCCGCTTCGGCGATGCGCGCCTTGAGCCACTGCTCGTACTGCGCCACCGGCGCAAAATCGTTCGACGACGGCGACGCCACCTGCATCCGGTAGGTCACGCGCGAACCGTTGTCGACCAGGCCGGTGGCGGCCAGGTCTGCCATGGACAGCATGACGCGCGGCGCGAAATTGGCGAACGACGGACCGCGGTCCGGTTCGGCGGCGATGATCTGGACGATGGTGAAGCTCTTGTCGCCGACCTTGATGGCGCCGCCGACCGACGTCTTCAAGGCCGTCAGCACGTTGGCGTCGACCCACACGGTGCCGGGCGCCGGCGTGGCGTCGGTCTTGACGCCCTTGACGTCGCCCGCGTCGCGCGTCACTTTCACCTGCCCGCGCAGCGGATAGCCCTGGCTGACCGCCTTGATCGACGCCAGCTGCGCCAGCGACTGCTCGCCCTCGCCTGCCTGCGCCATGCTGGGGAAGGTGACGGTGTCAGCCAGCACCAGGCCGCGCCGCTGCGCCTCGGCGCGCCATTCCGCGCGCACCGGCTGGTCGCCATTGACCAGCAGGTCGGCGCCGAGCAACTGGTGCGCGTCGCGATTCAGGCTTGAGCGCATGCGGTCGATGAAAAAGCCCACCGCCGACAGCGAGGCGACGGCGATGATCAGCGCCACCAGCAGGAAGCGCAGTTCTCCGGCGCGCCAGTCGCGCGCGGTCATCCGGAACGATTGAGTCAGCATGACTTCTTACACCTTATCATTGGCAAAACAGGCATCGAGTTCGTCGATGAAGGCGCGCTTGGCTTCCGGCTCGAGGAACGAGGCGGTGAAGCTGTTGCGCGCCAGCTGGTGCGCGTGCGCCGCGGTCAGCGGCAGCGCGTCGAACGCGGCAAGGAAATTGGCATTCATGTAGCCGCCGAAGTAGGCCGGGTCGTCCGAGTTGACCGTCGCGGCCAGCCCCGCATCGAGCAGCGCCAGCAAATTGTGCTCGCCCATGTCGCCGAACACGCGCAGCTTGATGTTCGACAGCGGGCACACCGTCAGCGCGATCTGCTCGCGCGCCAGGCGCGCCGTCAGCAGCGGATCCTCGAGGCAGCGCACGCCGTGGTCGATTCGCTCGACATTGAGCAGGTCGAGCGCGGTCTCGATGTAGGCCGGCGGGCCCTCCTCGCCGGCGTGGGCAACCAGGTGCAGGCCGAGCTGGCGGCAGCGCTCGAACACGCGGGTAAATTTCTCCGGCGGGTGGCCCACTTCCGACGAGTCGAGGCCGACGCCGATGATCTTGTCGCGATACGGCAGCGCCTCTTCCAGCGTGGCGAGGGCGTCGTCCTCGCTCAGGTGGCGCAGGAAGCACATGATCAGGGTGGCGCTGATCGGGCCGTCCTGGCAGGCGCGCCAGATGCCGTCGACCACGGTCTGGAACGGCACCCCGCGCGCCATGTGCGTCTGCGGGTCGAAAAAGATCTCGGCATGGCGCACGTTGTCCTGCGCCGCGCGGCGCAGGTAGGCCATCGTCATGTCATAGAAATCCCGCTCCTTGAGCAAGACGCTGGCGCCGGCGTAATAAATATCGAGAAAAGACTGCAAATTATCGAATGCATAAGCTTTGCGCAGACTGTCGACTGATTCATGAGCCAGTTTGACCCCGTTTCTTTGAGCCAACTCAAAGATTAGCTCAGGTTCGAGTGACCCTTCGATGTGTATGTGCAATTCTGCCTTAGGCATTCGCTGCAAAAGAATTCGCAACTGATCATTGGGCATTTTGCTCTCCAGGAATTTGATTCGTTACGCGTTGGCAGACAGTGTAGCGCAAGGAGCCGGAAGGGTTCGCCGAGGGTCAGATTCATTGCGGAAAGTTTGTCACATATAGCCGTTTTTCGCGCGCCACTGTTCGGCCAGCTGACGCAAGATCGATGTAAGAATTTTCGACCCGATGCTGTTCAGTTAACTGTCGCGATCAGGCTTGCCAGGAGGCCAATAAACTTGCCCGGATGAGGCTGCAATAAGACACAAAAAGCACCGCTCAACTCGATCTTTCATCATACATATCAATGGCTTACGGGAGTTTCAATCGTTCACACGACATTGCTTTGACTTCCGCTTGCATTAAGCACATAATAAATTTCATAGGCGTAAGAAGACGTTGCCACGACGCGAAAATCACCGGAAAAATCCGGGTAAAAATTAAGATATCGACAGTCGTTTTTTGTTTCAGATGTTTGGATCAGGAAACGCTCCTGGCGATTAAAAAGAGGAGAACGCCAGACCAGGGCCGGGACAGCAATTCTGCCGGCGACAGTGACAATGCTTACATGCACATTAAAGGACATTCAAATGACCATTTTTGACAACTACGCAGCTCGTTATGAGCGTACCCGGGAAGAGGAATTTTCCCTTTCTGAGTATTTGGCACTGTGCAAGAAAGATCACCTGACGTACGCCACGGCGCCGGAGCGTATGCTGGCGGCGATCGGCGAGCCGACGCTTGTCGACACCCGCAACGACACGCGGCTGTCGCGCATTTTCGCCAACAAGGTCATCAAGTTGTATCCCGCGTTCAAGGATTTCTACGGCACCGAGGAAGTCATCGAGCAGGTGGTGTCGTACTTCCGCCATGCCGCCCAGGGGCTGGAAGAGCGCAAGCAGATTCTCTACCTGCTCGGGCCGGTCGGCGGCGGCAAGTCGTCGATCGCCGAAAAACTCAAGTCGCTGATGGAGCAGGTGCCGTTCTATTGCCTGAAGGGCTCGCCCGTCAACGAATCGCCGCTCGGCCTGTTCAACGAAGACGAAGACGGCGTCATCCTCGAAGAGGACTACGGCATCCCGCGCCGCTACCTGCGCACCATTCCGAGCCCCTGGGCGGTGAAGCGCCTGCACGAATTTAACGGCGACATCAACAAGTTCCGCGTCGTCAAGCGCTATCCGTCCATGCTCAAGCAGATCGCCATCTCCAAGACCGAGCCCGGCGACGAGAATAACCAGGACATCTCCTCGCTGGTCGGCAAGGTCGACATCCGCAAGCTGGAAGACTATGCGCAGGACGATCCGGACGCCTACAGCTACTCGGGCGGCCTGTGCCTCGGCAATCAGGGCCTGATGGAATTTGTCGAGATGTTCAAGGCGCCGATCAAGGTGCTGCACCCGCTGCTGACGGCCACCCAGGAAGGCAACTACAAGGGCACCGAAGGCTTCGGCGCGATTCCGTTCGACGGCATCGTGCTGGCCCACTCCAACGAGTCGGAGTGGAAAACCTTCCGCAACAACCGCAACAACGAGGCTTTCCTCGACCGTATCTATATAGTCAAGGTGCCGTATTGCCTGCGCGTGACGGACGAGATCAAGATCTACGACAAGCTGATCCGCAACTCGTCGCTCGAGCAGGCCCCGTGCGCGCCGGGCACGATGAAGATGATGGCGCAGTTCGCGATCCTGTCGCGCCTGAAGGACCCGGAAAACTCTAGCATCTTCAGCAAGATGCTGGTGTACGACGGCGAGAACCTGAAGGACACCGATCCGAAGGCCAAGTCGATGCACGAATACGTCGACTATGCCGGCGTCGACGAAGGCATGAATGGCTTGTCGACCCGTTTCGCCTTCAAGATCCTGTCGAAGGTCTTTAACTTCGACAACACGGAAGTGGCGGCCAACCCGGTGCACCTGCTATATGTACTCGAGCAGCAGATCGAGCGCGAGCAGTTCGCGCCCGAAACCGAGCAGCGCTACATGTCGTATATCAAGGAACACCTGGCGCAGCGCTACGTCGACTTCATCGGCAAGGAAATCCAGACCGCCTACCTGGAAAGCTATTCGGAATACGGCCAGAACATTTTCGACCGCTACGTCACGTTCGCCGACTTCTGGATCCAGGACCAGGAGTTCCGCGATCCGGACACCGGCGAATCGTTCGACCGCGACTCGCTCAACAGCGAACTGGAAAAGATCGAGAAGCCGGCCGGCATCTCCAACCCGAAAGATTTCCGCAACGAGATCGTCAACTTCGGATTGCGCGCGCGCGCCACCAACGGCGGCAAGAACCCGGCCTGGACGAGCTACGAGAAATTCCGTACCGTCATCGAGAAGAAGATGTTCTCGAACACCGAGGAACTGCTCCCGGTCATCTCGTTCAACGCCAAGGCGTCGGCCGAGGACGCCAACAAGCACGCCGACTTTGTCGCGCGCATGGTGGAAAAAGGCTACACCGCGAAACAAGTTCGCCTACTGTGTGAGTGGTATCTGCGTGTGCGGAAGTCTTCTTAGCGGCGGCGTATTAAGATAGAGGGGCCGGCACTTTCGGCCGGCCCGCCGCGATTCTGAGCAGGAGACACGTTTTGACTTATCTCATCGACCGACGCTTGCAGGGCAAGAACAAGTCAGCGATCAACCGAGAGCGTTTCCTGCGGCGTTACAAAAGCCAGATCAAGGACGCTGTCGGCCGTGCGATCAAGGGTCGCTCGATTACTGACATCGAAAATGGCGAGAAGGTATCGATTCCCGTCAAGGATGTCAACGAGCCGAATTTCGGCCACGCCCACGGTGGCGTCTGGGAAACCGTCAACCCGGGCAACAAGGAGTACCAGAAGGGCGACCAGTTCAACCGCCCCCGCGGCGGCGGCGGTTCCGGCCGCGGCAAGGCAGGCAATAGCGACCAGACCAACGAGGATGACTTCATCTTCGAGCTGTCGCGCGAAGAATTCATGAACTACTTCTTCGAAGACCTGGAACTGCCGAACATGGTCAAGACGCAGCTGACCCAGACGACCGAGTTCAAGAACCAGCGCGCCGGCTACAACATGTCCGGTACGCCATCGAACATCCACGTGCTGCGCTCGCTGCGCGGCGCGCTCGGCCGGCGCATCGCCGTCGGCGGCTCGTCGCGCAAGCAGCTCACCGTCGCCGAACACGAACTGGTCAAGCTGCTCGAGGAAGGCGTGGCGCTGGACGACCCGCGCGTGGTCGAACTGAAACGCCTGGTGCACCATTTGCACACCAAGCTGATCGCCATCCCGTTCATCGATCCGTTCGACCTGCGCTACAGCAACCGCATCAAGGTGCCGAAGCCATCGACCCAGGCGGTGATGTTTTGCATCATGGACGTGTCCGGCTCGATGGACGAAAGCCGCAAGGACACCGCCAAGCGCTTTTTCATCTTGCTGTACCTGTTCCTCAAGCGCGCCTACGACAAGATCGAGGTCGTCTTCATCCGTCACCACACGGCCGCCGCCGAGGTCGACGAAAACGAATTTTTCCATTCGCGCGAGTCGGGCGGCACGGTCGTGTCGTCGGCACTGCACCTGCTGCAGAAAATTATCGGCGAGCGCTACGGCAGCGGCGAGTGGAACAGCTACGTCGCGCAGGCGTCCGACGGCGACAACTGGGACAACGACTCGGTGCTGTGCAAGCAGCTCCTCATCAACACGATCATGCCGGCCGTGCAGTACTACACCTATGTCGAAATTACCGACGGCCCGCAGCAGAATCTGTGGGAGCAATACGCCGAAGTGGGCGACCACCATCCCAACTTCGCGATGCAGAAAATCGTCACGCCGGCCGACATCTATCCGGTGTTCCGCGAGCTTTTCAAAAAGCAGCCGAAATGAGTTGATTCGAGCACAGTGAGCACACCATGCCAAGAGATCCGAAAAACCCGCGCGCCCTGCCCGAACAGTCGGAGTGGACCTTCGACCTGATCGAGCAGGCACACGAAGAAATCCGCCGCGTCGCCAAGAATTTTGGCCTCGACACCTACCCGAACCAGCTCGAGATCATCACTGCCGAGCAAATGATGGATGCCTACACCTCGGTGGGCATGCCGGTCTCGTATAACCACTGGTCGTTCGGCAAGCATTTCCTGTCGACTGAAAAGAGCTACAAGCGCGGCCAGATGGGCCTGGCCTACGAGATCGTCATCAACTCGAATCCCTGCATCGCCTATCTGATGGAAGAGAACAGCCTGACAATGCAGGCGCTGGTGATCGCGCATGCGGCGTACGGCCACAACTCTTTCTTCAAGGGCAACTACCTGTTCCGCACCTGGACCGATGCCGACGCGATCGTCGATTACATGGTGTTCGCCAAGAACTACATCGCCGAGTGCGAGCAGCGCCACGGCATCGACGCCGTCGAAATGATCCTCGACTCGTGCCACGCGCTGCAAAACTATGGTGTCGACCGCTACAAGCGGCCGGCCAAGCTGTCGCTGGCGCAAGAGACCGCGCGCCAGAAGGAGCGCGAGGATTACGCCCAGTCTCAGGTCAATGCGCTGTGGCGCACGGTGCCGCGCAAGGACGAGCAGGAAGCGGACGCGCCGGTGCCGCGCTTCCCGCCCGAGCCCGAGGAAAACCTGCTGTACTTCATCGAGAAGTACGCACCCTTGCTGGAGCCGTGGCAGCGCGAGATGGTGCGCATCACGCGCAAGATCTCGCAGTATTTCTATCCGCAGCGCCAGACCCAGGTCATGAACGAGGGGTGGGCGACGTTCTGGCACTACACCATCTTGCAGGAGCTGTACAAGGAAGGCATCGTTGGCGACGGCTTCATGATGGAGTTTTTGCAAAGCCATACCAACGTGGTGTTCCAGCCGTCGGCCACCAGCCAGTATTACAGCGGCATCAATCCGTATGCGCTGGGGTTCGCGATGATGACCGACATCCGCCGCATCTGCGAAGACCCGACGCCGGAAGACCGCGAATGGTTCCCCGGCATTGCCGGCAGCGACTGGCGCAAGACGCTCGACTTTGCCATGCGCAATTTCAAGGACGAGAGCTTCATCGCGCAGTACCTGTCGCCCAAGCTGATCCGCGATTTCCACTTCTTCGCCGTGCTCGACGACGACCGCAAGGAGAAGCTGACCATTTCGGCAATTCACGACGAACGGGGCTACCGCTACGTGCGCCAGCAGCTGGCCGAACAGTACAACCTGGGCAACCGTGAACCGAACATCCAGGTCTGGCAAGTAAATACACGCGACGACCGTGCGCTGACCTTGCGCCACACGCAGTTCCAGCGCCGCCCGCTGAACCAGCAGGCACAGGAAGTGCTCAAGCATGTCGCCCGCCTGTGGGGCTTCGACGTGCGTCTAGAGACGGTTGACCCCCAGGGCAACATCGTCAGCAGCCTCGAATGCCGGCGCGAAAAACGCTCGCGCAACTGACCTCCCCCCCCCACCGGCGCCTGTACTATATATACAGCCAACTATATATAGTGCCGGCGCGGTCATAGCAAGTCTGCGACCTCCCATCACCTCCCGCTATACCCGACGCACCGCCACGGCGCGCCAGGACCATTTTCAACAGTACGCCACCGGTTGGCAAAACTGTCTATAGTTAGCATAATCGCCATGACCCCGCCATACGCAATTCGCCGTATTGGATGCCCGGCGGTCGATTGTTCTGGGGCATGGCCCTTCAAATGCGGGATGTTCCGCGTGCGTCAAAGTGACCCCGCAGGCAGTGGTTATTCTATCTATCAATTTTACCAACAGTGCAGCGTTTTTTTGGTGCGAAACAGAGCAGGCCAGCGCCATTTTTAGGTGCAAATTTGGCGTAGTTTGACCAATTAAAAAACTCTGTGCTAAAAAGAATTCGTAGGTATAATTCGCCGATGTCCCGGATGCGACCGTAGTATCTGTCGTGTTTTGTGGGTTTAAGTAGCAACAAAAAGAGTTGGTATTGGAGAAAGCAGGCATGAATTTTTCGCATGATAAGCAGCCCGGGAAGAATTTCACTGGGATCGCCATTGTTCTCGTCTTGCACTTGATCGTCGCCTATGGGATCGTCACCGGTCTCGGCAAGCGTATGGTCACGAAAATGGCTGAAGCAGTGGAGACCAAGATTATCGAGGAGCAGGCACCTCCTCCCCCGAAGGAAATTCCACCACCGCCTCCTCCGCCGGAAATGAAGGCTCCACCGCCACCGTTCATTCCGCCAGTCGAGGTCAATGTGCAGCAGCCTCCCCCGGTGCAAAGCGCGATTGCTGTGTCGTCCACGGCGAAGCCAGTATCGAATGAACTGGCCAAGCCTGCGCCTCCGGCTCCGCCTGCACCTGCAGCGGCCACCAATCCAAACCCTGTGCGCATTGCAGCAGTGGCCGATTTCAACACTTGCGCTAAACCAGAGTGGCCGAAAGCCTCCTTGCGCAATGAAGAGACCGGTACCGTCACGCTGCAGTTCCTGGTGGGCGAAGACGGCCGCGTTGCTGACTCGAAGATTCTGAAGTCGAGCGGCTTCCGTGACCTGGATAAAGCAGCCGTTGCTGGTATCAGCAAGTGCCGCTTCAAGCCTGGCTCGGTCGACGGCAAACCAGAAAAAGCGTGGATGCAAATGCAATATGTCTGGACGCTGGAATAACTCGGGGCAGCATCAACGTCCCAACTTGTGATTTTTCGTTGTCAATATGTTCAGCGAACTGATTATTTTATATATTTGGAGGAAGCATGTTTAAGAATACCCGTTTGTCCGCTGTCCTGGCGGCTGTCCTGTTCTCGGTAACCGCAGCAGCTGCGCTGGTGTCGGCACCAGCTTTCGCTGACGCGCCAAAAGCCGCGGATACCGCCGCCGCACCAGCGGCCACCGCGCCAGCAGCAGACCCTGCCGCAGCTCCAGCTGCCGCCGCCGCGCCAGCCGATGCCGCAGCGCCAGCACCAGTGGCTGCCGGCGGCAAGGAAGAAGTTGAAAACCCATTCGGCCCAATGGCAGTGTGGAACGGTGGTTTCGTGCCACGTGCAACCATCATCATCCTGTCGCTGATGTCGATGGGTTCGTGGTACATCATCATCACCAAGCTGATCGACCAGGCCAAGATCATGAAGCAGTCGAAAGAGACTTCGGCTAAATTCTGGAAGGCATCGTCGATCGCAGCTGGTTCGGCCGCTCTGAAAGAAGGCAGCCCATTCCGCTTCATCGCTGAAACCGGCACCAAGGCTACCCAGCATCACGACGGCGCCCTGCTTGAGCAGATCGACCTGTCGACCTGGGTGACGATGTCGATCCAGCGCGCTGTTGAAAAAGTTCAGTCGCGTCTGCAAGATGGCCTGTCGTTCCTGGCAACCGTCGGTTCGACCTCGCCGTTTATCGGTCTGTTCGGTACGGTTTGGGGTATCTACGGCGCGCTGACCAACATCGGCATGACCGGTAACGCATCGATCGACAAGGTTGCAGGTCCAGTCGGCGAAGCACTGATCATGACCGCGTTTGGTCTGTTCGTTGCAGTTCCAGCAGTTCTCGGTTACAACTGGCTCGTGCGTCGTAACAAGAGCGCAATGGAAGACGTCCGCTCGTTTAGCGCCGACGTCCACTCGGTCCTGATTTCCGGCGCGATGTCGACCAGCGAAGCTGGCCGCCTGGCCGGTGCCAAAAAGATTGGATAAATTATGTCGATGAGTGTCGGCTCCGATGACGGAGATGAAGATGCAGTCATGTCAGAAATCAACACGACGCCGCTCGTCGACATCATGTTGGTTCTGCTGATCATCTTCCTGATTACCAGCCCGGTTGTATTGAAGTTGCAGAAGATTTCTCTGCCAAACGAGGTCAACCAGGTTGTCAAGACCAAGCCGGAAGACGTCAATATCGTGGTCAACAAGGACGGCGATATGTACTGGAACCAGAAGCGGCTCGCGAACACGGACGAACTGTTCGAGTTTTTGAAAAAAGAGTCGGTCAAGCTGCCTCAGCCGGAAGTACACGTTCGTGGCGATCAGGGAACGCGCTACGAGTTCATCGGCAAAGTGGTTTACACGGCACAACGTGCTGGGGTCCAGAAGGTCGGTTTCATTACCGAACCGCCTGACAAGGGCTAACACCCTCCCCGCCGGTGCCGGCAGCTGGGCGCGAGCGGGGGACACCCAACATTTGAAAAGGACACACCATGAGTATGAGCATCGGCTCAGGCTCCGGCAGCAAGAATGCTGATCCGGAACCAATGATGGAAATGAACATGACACCCTTGATCGACGTGATGTTGGTCTTGATTATCATGTTGATTATTACGATTCCGAAGCAGAACCATTCGGTCAATCTGAATATGCCGGTCGGTAATCCTCCGCCGCCAACGAAGGACCCGGTCGTCATCACGATCGACGTCGACTTCGATGGCACGATCTTGTGGGACAACGTCGCGGTGCCTGATCGCGCGACCCTGGAGCAGAAGATGTCCAGCGTCTCGGCCCAGGCAGACCAGCCAGAGGTGCACCTGCGCCCTAACAAGCTGGTTGAGTACAAGCACGTTGCCGGCGTCATGGCAACGGCGCAGCGTCTCGGGGTAACCAAGATCGGCATGGTTGGTAACGAACAGTTCCAGTAATCGTTTTAGTTTGACGAACACGGCAGGTATCCCCTGCCGTTTCTCTATTTGAATGAAAGAATTCCAGACAATGTCCAAAATCCGTCTCGCACACCTCGGTCTCGTCATGGCCGCTCTCGGCTTCACCGCAGCAACCCCGGTTCTCGGCTTGTCCACCGCGTACGCGGCCGAAACCATGCGTCCGGAAATAGGCATCCCGCTACAGGCAGCGCAAGCGCTGATGAAGCAAGGTAAGAACCGCGAAGCGCTGGCCAAGTTGAACGAAGCCGAACGCGCCAACGGCAAGACCGCCAATGAAGACTACCTGATCGAGCGCGTGCGCGCCGCCGCCGCCTCGGCCGCGGGCGACAACGATGCCGCCGCCAAGTCGTTCGAGGCGCTGATCGCCTCCGGCAAGCTGTCGGCCGGCGAGCGCGAGAAATTCACCGAAGGCCTGGTCGGCATCCACATGCGTGCGCGCGATTTTGGCAAGGCCAACGCCACCATCAACCGGCTGCTGAAAGACAAGAACGATCCGAAGCTGCGCGCCTACCTGGTGCAGAATTACTACAGCATGGGCAACTACGCCCAGGCCGAATCGGAACTGAAGCAAATGGGCACGCTGAACGAAGATCAGCTCGGCCTGCTGGCGAACATCTACCTGAAAAAGGGCGACAAGGTCGGCTACGTCAACACGATCGAGAAGCTGGCCGCGTCCTATCCGAAGGCATCGTACTGGACCGACCTGCTCAATCGCGTCACCGGCACCCCGACCTTCTCGAACCGCCTGACGGTCGACGTCTACCGCCTCAAGCTGGCCAACAACCTGCTGAAAAAGCCAAGCGAACTGGTCGAAATGGCGCAGTTGCTGATCCAGGCCAAGGCCCCGGCCGAGGCGATCAAGGTCATCGACAAGGGCTACAAGGCCGGCATCCTCGGCGTCGGCGCCGAAGCGGAGCGCCACCAGCGCCTGAAGGCACTGGCCGAGAAGACCCTGGCTGACAACAACAAGAACCAGGCGGTCGACGAAGCGGCGCTGGTCAAGGCCAAGGACAACGAAGGCCTGTTGGCAATGGGCTACGGCCTGGTGCAAGCCGGTCAGGCCGACAAGGGCCTGGCAATGATGACGGCAGCCATCAAGGCCGGCGGCCTGCGCAATCCGGAAGACGCCAAGCTGCGCCTGGGCGAGGCATACGCTACCGCCGGCAAGAAACAGCAAGCGATCACCACCCTCAAGACGGTCGGCGGCAAGGACGGTACTGCCGAGCTGGCACGCTACTGGATCATGGCCATCAACCATCCGATGGCCTGATCGCCCTCGCGGCTGTCCCCTTGAAAAGCGCTGCCCGCCCCCGCGGGTGGCGCTTTTTTGCTTTGTTGCCATCGAACATGCCCCGGCCACAGTGTGCAAGCCGCAACTTGACCGTATAATCGCTATTTCGCACGCTTTACGATACCCAACCATGAAGGTATTCCGGGGAATCCCCAACGACAGGGCGCGCGCGCCCTGCGCCCTCACGATCGGCAACTTTGACGGTGTCCACCTCGGCCACCAGGCATTGTTGGCGCGCGTGCGCGCCGCCGCCTCCGCGCTCGAGCTCGAAGCGGCGGTAATGACGTTCGAGCCCCACCCGCGCGAATTTTTCGCCGCCCGCGCCGGCGACCTGTCGCGCGCGCCGAGCCGCATCGCCAACCTGCGCGACAAGCTCGAGTCGCTCGCCGACGCCGGCATCGACCGCGTCATCGTCGAACACTTCAACGCCCACTTCGCTGCCATGGCGCCGGAAGAATTCACCAGCCGCGTGCTCGTCGAGGGCCTGCACGTCAAGTGGCTGATGGTCGGCGACGACTTCTGCTACGGCGCCCGGCGCGCCGGCACCGTCGCCATGCTGATCGAAGAAGGCAAGCGCCTCGGCTTTCACGTCGAGACGCTGCAAACGGTGATGCATGGCGAGCAGCGCATCTCGTCGTCGGCGGTGCGCGCGGCGCTGGCAGCGGGCGACTTCGACCAGGCGCGCGCCCTGCTCGGCCACACCTACGCCATCTCCGGCCACGTCATCCATGGCCAGAAGCTTGGCCGCACGCTCGGTTTTCCGACCCTGAACCTGCGCGTGGCGCACCGCCCGGCGCTGTCGGGCATCTTCGTCGTGCGCGTGCACGGCCTCGGGCCGCAGCCGCTGCCGGCGGTGGCCAGCATCGGCGTGCGTCCGACCGTCGACGACAGCGGCCGCGTGCTGCTCGAGGTGCACCTGTTCGACTTCGCCGCGTCCTGCTACGGCAAACTGGTGCGCGTCGAGTTCCTCGAGAAAATCCGCGACGAAGAAAAATACGACGACCTCGCGACCCTCACCGCGGCCATCGAGCACGACGCCAGCCACGCACGCGGCTACTTTGCCCAGCGCCCAAGCGCCCTGACCGCCACCGATCGAATTTGAAGCGGATCTTGCCCCGCCCTCGCCGGCGCCGACATCCAGCCCAACATCACCCTTGAAGAAGAACATGTCCGATACCAGCAAACCAGCAGCGCCGAAACAATCCAGGAAAGCCGACAGCAAGTACCCGGTCAACATGACCGATACGCCGTTCCCGATGCGCGGCGACCTCGCCAAGCGCGAGCCGGGCTGGGTCCAGCAATGGCAGGACAAGAAAGTCTACGAGCGCGTGCGCCGCGCCGCCGCCGGCCGCCCGAAATTCATCCTGCACGACGGCCCGCCGTACGCCAACGGCGATATCCACCTCGGCCACGCGGTCAACAAGATCTTGAAGGACATGGTCGTCAAGGCGCGCACTTTGGCCGGCTTCGACGCGCCGTACGTGCCGGGCTGGGACTGCCACGGCATGCCGATCGAGATCCAGATCGAAAAACTGTACGGTAAAAACCTGCCGACGGCCGAAGTCCTGGCCAAGGCGCGCGCGTATGCGCTCGAGCAGGTTGACCGCCAGCGCGCCGGCTTCATCCGCCTGGGCGTGCTGGGCGAATGGGACAATCCTTACCTGACGATGGCGTTCGAGAACGAAGCGAACGAACTGCGCGCGCTCGGCACGCTGCTGGAAAAAGGCTATGTGTACCGCGGCCTCAAACCGGTCAACTGGTGCTTCGATTGCGGCTCGGCGCTGGCCGAAGCGGAAGTCGAATACCAGGACAAGCGCGACCCGGCAATCGACGTCGGCTTCGCCTTTGCCGAGCATGACAAGCTGGCCGCCGCCTTCGGCCTGGCCGCGCTGCCGCCAAGCGACGGCTTCATCGTCATCTGGACCACCACGCCGTGGACCATCCCGTCGAACCAGGCGCTCAACGTCAACGGCGAGATCACCTACGCGCTGGTGCAAACCGAACGCGCCGGCAAGCCATTGCTGCTGATCCTGGCCGCTGATCTGGTCGAATCGTGCCTGCAGCGCTACAAGCTCGGTGGCACGGTGATCGCCACCGCGCCCGGCGCCGCGCTGGAGGGCATCAGCTTCAGGCACCCGCTGCACGCCCAGGACGCGTTCTACGACCGCCTGTCGCCCATGTACCTGGCCGACTACGTCACCACCGACAGCGGCACCGGCGTGGTCCACTCGGCGCCGGCCTACGGCCTCGACGACTTCATTTCGTGCAAGGCGCACGGCATGCAGGACGACCAGATCCTGACCCCGGTAATGGGCGACGGCCGCTTCGCGTCGACGTTGCCGCTGTTCGGCGGCCTGACCATCTGGGAAGCGTCCAAGCCGATCTGCGCCGCGCTGACCGAGGCGGGCGCGCTGTTCGAGTTGAAGATGTTCGACCACAGCTACATGCACTGCTGGCGCCACAAGACGCCGATCGTCTACCGCGCCACCTCGCAGTGGTTCGCCGGCATGGACACCACGCCGAAGGACGGCGGCCCGACCCTGCGCGAAACGGCGCTGAAAGCGATCGGCGAGACCGCCTTCTTCCCCGACTGGGGCCAGGCGCGCCTGCACGGCATGATCGCGAACCGGCCCGACTGGACGCTGTCGCGCCAGCGCCAGTGGGGCGTTCCGATGGCCTTCTTCCTGCACAAGGAAACCGGCCAGCTGCACCCGCGCACGCCCGAACTGATCGAGCAGGTCGCCAAGCTGTTCGAACAGCGCGGCATCGACGCCTGGCTGACGATCGAGCCGAAAGACCTGCTCGGCGACGACGCCGACATGTACGTCAAGAACCGCGACACGCTCGACGTCTGGTTCGACTCCGGCGCCACCCACCAGACCGTGCTGCGCGGCTCGCACAGGGAGCAGCTGGCCTTCCCCGCCGACCTGTACCTGGAAGGCTCGGACCAGCACCGCGGCTGGTTCCACTCGTCGCTGCTGACGTCGGCCATGCTCAACGGGCGCGCGCCGTACAAGGCGCTGCTCACGCACGGCTTCACGGTCGATGCCGAAGGCAAGAAGATGTCGAAGTCGCTCGGTAACACGCTGGCGCCGCAGAAGATCTCCGACACCTTGGGGGCCGACATCCTGCGCCTGTGGGTCGCCTCGACCGACTACACGGGCGAACTGGCGATCTCGGAAGAGATCCTCAAGCGCGTCACCGAATCGTACCGCCGTATCCGCAATACGCTGCGCTTCCTGCTGGCCAACACGTCCGACTTCGATCCGACGGCACACGCCGTGCCGGGCGCACAACTGCTGGAAATCGACCGCTACGCGATCGCCAGCATGGCCGCGCTGCAGAGAGAAATCCTGGCCCATTACGAGCGCTTCGAATTCCAGCCGGTGATCGCCCGCCTGCAGAACTACTGCTCGGAAGACCTGGGCGGCTTCTACCTCGACATCCTGAAGGACCGCCTGTACACCACCGCGGTCGGCTCGCATGCGCGCCGCTCGGCCCAGACCGCGCTGTGGCACATCGCGCAAAGCCTGCTGCGCGTAATGGCGCCGACGCTGTCGTTCACCGCCGAGGAAGCGTGGGCTGTGTTCGCCGGCGCCGACGCGTACGCCGCCAGCGACGAAACCATCTTCACCCAGACCTACTGGGAGCTGCCGGTGATGCTTGACGCCGATGCGTTGCTGGAGAAGTACACCGCCTTGCGCGAAGTGCGCGCCGACGTCACCAAGCAGCTCGAAGAGCTGCGTGCATCGGGCGCGATCGGTTCGTCGCTGCAGGCCGAGCTGACCATCAAGGCCGCGCCGGCGAAGTACAAGCTGCTCGCCAGCCTGGACGACGACCTGCGCTTCGTCTTCATCACCTCGCAGGCGAAAGTCGTTGCGGCCGCGGAAGCGGACCAAGCGATCGAAGTGACCGCGTCGCTGGCGCCGAAGTGCGAGCGCTGCTGGCACTACCGCCCCGACGTCGGCAGCCACGCCGAGCACGCGGGCCTGTGCAGCCGCTGCGTGAGCAACCTGTTTGGCGGCGGCGAACGACGCGCTTTCGCTTAAGCTGGCCCACACTATCCTGACTGAGAACCATGGCAACTAAAAAAACAACAACCTTCTCCACCCGTCCGAAGAACGGCGCCAGCCTGATGCCGTGGCTCGGCATCGCCGCCATCGTCGTGCTGTGCGACCAGCTGTCGAAGATCGCCATCTCCAAGCTGTTCGTGTTCGGCGAAGAGAAGGTGATCACGTCGTTCTTCAACCTGGTGCTGGCGTATAACCGCGGCGCCGCCTTCAGCTTCCTGTCCAACGAGAGCGGCTGGCAGCGCTACTTCTTCACCGCCATCGGCGTGGTCGCGGTGGCGTTCATCATCCACCAGCTGCGCCGCCACGGCACCCAGCGCCTGTACTGCTGGGCGCTGTCGCTGATCATGGGCGGCGCCATCGGCAACGTCATCGACCGCCTGCTGTACGGCCATGTCATCGATTTCCTCGATTTCCATTTCCGCGGCGTTGGCCACTTCCCGGCGTTTAACATCGCCGACAGTGCGATCTGTCTCGGCGCCGCGCTGTTCATCTACGACGAACTGCGCCGCGTTAACAAGAACTAGCAAGAACTAGCAAGAACTAGCAAGAACTGACCAGGGAGCTTGCATGACGATGGATTTGAAGGGCAAGAAGATCGTCCTCGGCCTGTCCGGCGGGGTGGCCTGCTACAAGGCGGCCGACCTGTGCCGCCAGCTGATCAAGGAAGGCGCGGTCGTCCAGGTCGTGATGACGGAAGCTGCCACCCATTTCATCGGCAGCGTGACAATGCAGGCGCTGTCGGGCAACCCGGTGCACACCGACCAGTGGGATGCGCGCATCGCCAACAACATGGCGCACATCGACCTCACGCGCGGCGCCGACGCCATCCTGATCGCACCCTGCTCGGCGGACTTCATCCGCAAGCTGGCGCACGGCGCCAGCGACGACCTGCTGTCGACCTTGTGCCTGGCGCGCCCGCGCGACGTGCCGCTGCATATCGCGCCGGCCATGAATGTCGAGATGTGGGACAACCCGGCCACGCGCCGCAACGTCGCCCAGCTGCGCGCCGACGGCCTGTGCATCTTCGGTCCGGCCGCCGGCGACCAGGCGTGCGGCGAGACCGGCTTTGGCCGCATGCTCGAACCGGACGAACTGCTCGAAGAACTGGTCGCCTCGTTCCAGCCGAAGGTGCTGGCCGGGCGCCGCGTCCTGATCACCGCCGGCCCGACGTTCGAAGCGATCGATCCGGTGCGCGGCATTACCAACCTGTCGTCCGGTAAGATGGGTTACGCTGTGGCGCGCGCGGCGCGCGAAGCCGGCGCCGACGTGGTGCTGGTGTCCGGCCCGACCACGCTGCCCACGCCGCACGGCGTGCGCCGCGAGAACGTGCAAAGCGCGCAGCAGATGCATGACGCCGTGATGGCCGCCGTCGGTGGCCAGCACGTCTTCATCGGCGTCGCCGCGGTGGCCGACTGGCGCGTCACCAACGCCAGCGAACAGAAAATGAAAAAGCACGACGGCGGCGCGCCGCAGCTCGAATTCGCGCAGAACGCCGACATCCTGGCGTCGGTCGCCGCCACCACATCTATTTCCGGATGGCCATACTGCGTCGGCTTCGCCGCCGAATCGGAGAACCTGCTTGAATTTGGCGCAATCAAGCGCGAGAAAAAGGGGATTCCTCTGTTGGTCGGCAATATCGGCCCCCAGACTTTCGGTCAGGATGACAACACAGTAATCCTGTTCGACGAAAGCGGCCACACCGTGCTGCCGCGCGCCGACAAGCTCACGCTGGCGCGCCAGCTCATTTCCGAGATCGCCAAGCGGATCGACCAGCGCTCCCTGCTGACGTAACAGACAAACGTAACCACAAGGCTCCATGAAGACCATCGACATCAAGATTCTCGACCCGCGCATGAAGGAGCAGCTGCCTTCCTACGCCACCCCTGGCAGCGCCGGCCTTGACCTGCGCGCCTGCATCGACGAGGCCATCACGATCGAGGCCGGCGCCACGGTGCTGATTCCGACCGGCCTGGCGATCCACGTCGCCGATCCCGGCTACTGCGCGATGATCCTGCCGCGCAGCGGCATGGGCCACAAGAACGGCATCGTGCTCGGCAATCTGGTAGGCTTGATCGACTCCGACTATCAGGGCCAGTTGATGGTCTCGACCTGGAACCGCGGGCAGCAGGCCTTTACGCTGAACCCGTTGGAACGGCTGGCGCAGCTCATTATCGTGCCGGTCATGCAGGTTGCATTCAACGTCGTCGACGAATTCGACTCGGGCACAGAAAGCCAACGCGGTGCTGGCGGTTTCGGTAGCACCGGCAAACAATAATAAGTGAGGAAATCTATGAAGCGCATCGTTGGACTTCGCACCGCCCTGCCGGCCCTGGCGCTGGCCTTGCTGGTCTCGGGCTGCACCACTCCTCCACGCATGCTGCAAGGCCCGGTTCCGCCGGCGCCGCAGGTGCAGCCGGAAGAAGTCGTGCCGCGGCTGACGCCGCGCATGGCCGCCGCCGCCGAAGCGCTGACCCGCATGGCCGCCCTGCAGGACCGCCTGTACCGCGTCGCCGCGCCGCTGTTGATCAACAACGCGGAACTGTGCAAGGACAAGGCGCGCAGCCTGCTCGGCTTCACCGCCAAGAACCGCCACTCGTACCCGGGCGAATACAACGAGGCGGCGCACGTCGCCTTCGGCATGGACGAACACTTGCAGGTCACGGGCGTGCTGGCCGGTAGCGGCGCCGCGCAAGCGGGCCTGCGCCGCGGCGACCGCCTGATGACCGCCGGCGCCAAGCCGCTGCCAAGCGGCGCGAATGCGTCCACCCTGGCCGGCGGCGTCTTCGGTCCGCTGCTGGCGGCCAATCCGAGCCTGCCGATGGGCGTCGAACGCGATGGCAGGGACAAGAACCTGACGATCCCGGTCACCCGCGCCTGCGGCTTCGGCATCGAACTGGGAAATGCCGACAACATCAACTCGTATGCCGACGGCAGCCGCGTGATGGTCACGCGCGGCATGATCGGCTTCGCGCAAAACGACGACGAACTGGCCTACTTGCTGGCCAAGGGCATGGCGCACAACATGCTCGGCCACGCGGCGGCGCAGCGCAATACCGGCACCATCAACAGCATCGTCGACAACCTCGCCGCGGTGAAGCCCGATACGTCGATGCTGATCGGCAGCGGCGGCATCAAGGCGATGCCGTCGGACCTCGATGTCGCCGCCGACCGCCTGGCGGTGTACCTGCTGGCGCGCGCCGGCTACAACATCGACGGCATCGCGCCGTTCTGGAAGCGCCTCGCCGCGACCCATCCGGGCACGGTGCTTAACGGGTATGTGGCCAACCATCCGAGTACCGCGGCGCGTGTCGCGGCCATCGAGAAGGCGGTTGCCGAGGTGAAGGCGAAGCCAGGTTCGCGCAAGTCGGTGATGCCGTAAACCCGGGCACCAAGTTAAGGCGGGTCTGACCTATGGTCAGACACCAGCATGCGTCAGAAGTTCGGAAAATCGGGGAAGAACGTCCCCATCAACCACGTCAGCAGTCCGCAAAACACCACCGCCGCCACCAGCACCGCCAGCAAACGGCCGAACTTCGGCGAGCCGTCGTCTTTTTTTGTATCATGGTCCATGTTATTCACCGTGCGTGTCTTCGGGCGCCCAGTATATTCGATCCATGGACAGCATAGACCTTGAAGTATTAAAGACCGCCGCAGGCTGGATCGCGGACGGCCGCCGCTGCCAGCTCGTTACCGTCGTCAAGACGTGGGGATCGAGCCCGCGGCCGATCGGCGCCACCCTCGCCATCTGCGAGGACGGCCAGGTGGTCGGCTCGGTGTCGGGCGGCTGCATCGAGGACGACCTGATCGAGCAGGTGCGCCAGCACGGCATCACCCGCACCGTTCCCGAAATTCTCAGCTACGGCATCAGCGCCGACGAAGCGCACCGCTTCGGCCTGCCGTGCGGCGGCACCATCGAACTGGCGATCGAGCCGCTGTCGCCCGCCAGCGGCATCGACGAGCTGCTGGCGCGGCTGGAACGGCACGAGCTGGTGGCGCGCCGGCTCGACCTGGCCGGCGGCGCCGTCACACTGGCGCACGCCGACGCCGGCGCCACCCAGCAAGTGGCCGACGGCGCGCTGTGCACCGTGCACGGCCCGCGCTGGCGCCTGTTCATCATCGGCGCCGGCCAGCTGTCGCGTTTCGTCGCGCAAGTGGCCAGCGCGATGGATTACCACGTCACCGTGTGCGACCCGCGCGAAGAATACAGCGCCGGCTGGCAGCTGCCCGGCGTCGAGCTGGTGCACACGATGCCTGACGACCTGGTGATCGACGCGAAGCTGGACCGGCGCAGCGCGGTGCTGGCGCTGACCCACGACCCCAAGCTCGACGACCTGGCGCTGATGGAAGCGCTCAAGTCGGACGCCTTCTATGTCGGCGCGATCGGTTCGCGCCTGAACAACGCCAAGCGGCGCGAGCGCCTCAAGCTGTTCGACCTGAACGACGCCGAGCTGGCGCGCCTGCATGGGCCGGTGGGCCTGTACATCGGCAGCAAGACGCCGGCCGAGATCGCGATATCGATCCTGGCCGAGATGACGGCGGTGAAGAACGGCGTGCCGGCCAGCCTGCAAGTGAACCATGCGGCGGCGCAGACGCCGGCAGGCACCGAGGCGTGCGCGCGCGACTAAGCAGCTTGATACAAGCTATTCGATCGCAAGAAACAGGTTTCGCCAGCGCGCGCCTGCTCCACACTACCCCGTTTTCACTGACCGGATTTTTATGAACACAGCAAACTTCCTGCGCCTGGTGCTGCTCGCGGCGATCTGGGGAAGCTCCTTTCTTTTCATGCGCATCTGCGCGCCGGTGCTGGGGCCGGCGGTGCTGATCGAATACCGCGTCGCCTTTGCCGCGCTGTTTCTCGCCATCGTCGGCCTGTTCCTCAAGAAGCGGCTGGACCTGCGCGCCAACTGGAAGCACTACCTGATGCTCGGGTTATTCAATTCGGCGCTGCCGTTCTTGCTGTTTGCGTTCGCCGCGCGCACCCTGACCGCATCGGTGCTGTCGGTGCTGAACGCCACCGCGCCGATGTGGGGCGCGTTGATCGGCGCGGCCTGGTCGCGCCAGCGAATCAGCGGGCGCGTCGCCGCCGGCCTGGTGCTCGGCACCGGCGGCGTCGCGCTGCTGGTCGGCTTCGACCACGCCACGTCCGGCCCCGGCGCGGCGCGGGCGGTGGCGGCGGCGCTGGCCGCGGCGCTCAGCTACAGCCTGGCCAGCGCGTATGCGCGCACCGCCAGGAGCGTCGAGCCGTTCGCCAATGCACACGGCAGCATGTGGGCCGCCGCGCTGCTGGTGCTGCCCTTGGTGCCGTTGTTCCCGGCGCCGGCCGCGCCGACGATGGCCATCATGGCCGCCGCGCTGGCGCTCGGGGTGGTCTGCAGCGGCATCGCCTACATCCTTTACTTCAAGCTGATCGACGATGTCGGCCCGACCTCGGCGCTCACGGTCACTTTTCTCAACCCCTTGTTCGGCATCCTGTGGGGCGTGCTGTTCCTCGGCGAGGCGGTCGGCTGGTACACCGCTGTCGGCGCCGCCATCGTCATTGCCGGCACGGCGCTGGTGACCGGTTTGGTGCCGCGCTTCGGCGCGCCGCCGGCGCGGGCGAGCTGAGATGCAGGTGACGATCGCGCTGCCGCCCGGCTACCAGGCAGCCGACGTGCTGGCCTTCCACAGCCGCGATGCCGAAGGCGTGGCCGAGCAGGTGTCGCACGGCCGCATCCGCAAGGGCGTGCTGCTTGACGGCGTGGCGGTGCTGCTCGACGTGACGCTTGGCGAACCGCTGGCGCGCTGCGACGTGCACGCCGACGGCGCGCTCAGCGACGCGGCGCGCGCGATGATCGACGACGCCCTGCTCAATATTCTCGGCCTGCGCATCGACCCGGCGCCGTTCCTGGCACTGGCCGCCGACGATGCGCTGCTTGGCGCTGTCGCGCGGCGCAGTCCCGGCCTGCGGATCGTGCAGTCGGCAAGCATCTTTGAAGCGCTGACCTGGGCCATCATCGGCCAGCAGATCAACCTGCCGTTCGCGATCGCGCTGCGCCGCACCTTGATCGTGCAGGCCGGCCGGCAGCACAGCAGCGGCTTGTGGTGCTATCCGGAAGCGCGGCACGTCGCCGCGCTCGATTGCGCCGACCTGACGGGCCGCAAATTTTCGCGCTCGAAGGCCGAAACGCTGCTGCGCGTGGCGCGCCTGCTCGACGCCGGCGAGCTGAGCCTGGCGCGCGATGACGACATCGCCACGGCCAGCGCGGCGCTGCTGGCGGTCAAGGGCATCGGCCCGTGGACCGTCAACTACGCGCTGTTGCGTGGCTACGGCTATGCGGACTGCTCCTTGCATGGCGACGTCGCCATCCGCGCCGCATTCCAGAAGCTGCTGGGCGAACACGCCAAGCCCGACATTGCCCGCACCGAAGCGTTGCTCGAGCGCTATCGGCCGCACCGCACGATGGCCGCTGCCCACCTGTGGGCCAGTCTCAGCCATGCCGACTGACTAGCCACGGTTTGCGTTAGCGCAAAGGCGCTGCGCCCGGCGGACCAACCCTCATCGCTTCAAGCGCTCCAACTGCTGTAGGAGCCATCCCGATGAAGCGCATATCCTGCCTGACCGTTGTCCTCGCTGCTGCCGGCGGCGCGCCTGCCCAGACCTCGGATGCCGATCGACGCGGCGCCTACCTGTCAGCCCAACACGGCAACGGCAGAATTGACGGCGACAACCTGCGCGGCGACCGCGCGATGTCCTCGCGCGCCAGCGAATTGCGGCTCGGGCGCGAACTCGATCCGGCGCTGCCGGGGCTCGATTGGGCCCGCCGCGACGCGACCGCGCGCATCGAGTTCGTCTACAACAATGAAGGCCATCCCGACAACCACGATCGCGACAGGTTTGCGCTGCAGGCCACCGTCACGCGCGTGCTTGGCGCCGGCTTCACAGGCGAACTGTCGGCCGGGCCGTATTCGACCTACAACACCACGGACGTCAATGGCGTCGAGGTCAACGAAGCGGCCGCGGCATCCTCAGCAGCTTGGCGCTACGCTATCGCCTCGATCGCTGGGCGCCGGGGTTGCACCTGCGGCTAGCGTACAACCACGTGTGGATGCACAAGGCGCACCGTTCGCACGCCGTCATGATCGGAGTCGGCCGCCACTTTGCCAGCGTGCCGCCATACACCGAAGGCACGCTGCCGCAAGGGCGCCCGTGGCTCGGCGCTTCCCTCGGCAGCTCAAAAACGACACAGACGGGGCGGCGGGCGGTTGCCAGCGCCACACTGGAGGCGACGCAGTACGGCGGCAAATGGGCGTTGTCGGCCAAGGCGGTGCTCGAAGGCGACGACGACGTGCTGGTCGACCGCCGCGGCGTTGCCGTGCAGGGCTGGTTCGTGCAGCCGGTCATCCGTAGCTGGCAGGTCGCGGTGGGATTCGGCCGGTACGCGGCGCGCAACCGGCGCGGCCGCTACCGCAGCGGCGTGCATGGCTTGCTGACCATGCAAGCCGAACGGAAACTCGACCAGCGCACCAAGGCGTTTTTCGCCCTAAGCCGCGTCAACAGTTACCAGCAGGCCAACGACCGCGACGTGTTCCACGTCGGCGTGATGCGCGCCTTCGGCGGCTGATCAGTCCATGCCGGCCATGCCGCAGAACTGCTGCGCGCCCTCGCCGCTGAAACGGATCAGGTCCAGCAGCGGCGCGGTGGCCAGGTTGTCCTCGCCGTATTCGCCGCCGAGCACGCCCGGCACCGTCATGCAGTACTTGCGCCCGGACGCCAGCGGCCCGAGCTTTTCGCGCGCCAGGGTCACCAGTTCGGTCATGTACCAGCCGTGGAGAAATTGCTGGTTGTAGGACAGCTTGTCGAACTCGTCCTGGTCGCCGGCCACCGGTTCACAACGTAGTTCCTGCGGACAAAGGCGCCAGTATTTACCGTCTTCATCCCGGATGATCAGGTTGCCAAAGTCGTTTTCCCCCAGCACTTCGACAGCCGTCAGCCCGACCCAGCCCCACGATTCATTAATTTCGTCAACAGTACTCATCGTTTCGCGCTCCTGTCGTGTGGCCGCCCCCAAAAGGGAACAGCCATTGGTTCGACCGCGGCGGCAGGCCGATGTCCGGGCTGCCTGCGGCGAAGTTGATGCACATCGAGGAGTGCCAAGGTTGCATCAAAGCAAACGCGCAAATGCAGAAAAGCCGCTAGTTCCTTTCGAAACTAGCGGCTTGACCTACATTCTGGTTGCGGGGACAGGATTTGAACCTGTGACCTTCGGGTTATGAGCCCGACGAGCTGCCAGACTGCTCCACCCCGCAGGAGAGATTATACGGACTATCGGCCGGTTAGGCAATATCAATCTATAGCCAATGTGCGATAGCAGCACGCCTTGTGTGCTCGATGGCGATTTTGCCCGATTCCCGGTTGCGGCGAAGCGGGCCCAATCGGTGTAAAGTAAGCGAAACAACATCCTGGCGGCTACCTATGAAATTTTGTTCCGACTGCGCCCATCCCGTCGCCTTGGCAATTCCCGAGGGCGACAACCGGCCGCGCTACGTTTGCGCGCAATGCGATGCAATTCATTACCAAAATCCAAAACTGGTGATCGGTTCCCTGCCGGTGTGGGAAAGCGATGGTCAATTGCAAGTGCTGCTGTGCAAGCGGGCGATCGAACCTCGCTACGGCTACTGGACATTGCCGGCCGGCTTCATGGAAAACAACGAGACGACGGCCGAGGCGGCAATCCGCGAGACGGAAGAAGAAGCCGGCGCCAACATCGAGCTCGGCGCCTTGTTTACGCTGCTCAACGTGGCGCACGTCCATCAGGTGCATTTGTTTTACCTGGCGCGGCTGCGCGAGCTCGACTTTGCCGCCGGCATTGAAAGCCTGGACGTGCGCCTGTTCAGCGAACGCGACATTCCGTGGGACGACCTTGCCTTCCCGACCATTCGCAAGACGCTGGAACTGTTCTTTGCCGATCGCGTCAAAATCCGTGAAGGCGGCAGTTACGGATTCCACAGTATCGACATCGTGCGTCCGATGCGTGCCGCCAGCGACCCTGGCTAACCATGATCCCCTGGCTCGAAACGAATACGCCGTTTCCCGACGTCTCGCACGCGCTGACGATCGACGCGCCTGGCCTGCTCGCGGCCGGCGCCGACCTGTCGCCGCAGCGGCTGCTGATCGCCTACCAGCACGGCATCTTTCCCTGGTTCTCCGAGGGCCAGCCGATCCTGTGGTGGAGCACCGATCCGCGCATGGTGCTGCGCACCGACCAATTCCGCGTCAGCGACAGCCTGAAAAAGACGCTGCGCCGGGTCGAGCGCAGCGTGCAGGAGGGCGGGCGCTGGCAGGTGCGGTTCGACAGCGCGTTCGAAGGCGTCATGCGCGCCTGCGCCGCGCCGCGCCGCGACGGCCCCGGCACCTGGATTTCGACAGACATTATCGACGGCTACACTGGCCTGCACGCAATGGGCTACGGGCATTCGTCGGAACTGTGGCTCGACGGCGAACTGGTGGGCGGCGCCTATGGCGTCTGCATCGGCCGCATGTTTTACGGTGAATCGATGTTCGCGCGCGTCACCGACGGCTCCAAGATCGCGCTCGCTTACCTGGTCGCCTTCCTGCGCAGCCACGGGGTGGCGATGATCGACTGCCAGCAGCAGACCGGCCACCTGGCGTCGCTCGGCGCGGCGCCGATTTCCCGCGCCGAGTTTCTTGAACATCTGCGCGCCGCCATCCGCGAACCGGGCATTTCGAACTGGCAGCCGGTGCCGGCCTTGACAGCGGCCCGGTGAGGATGCGAATCTTTCGTTAAAATAGATTAGCATACAGACCTAGAACCACAGACGCAGAACCAGACACCGTAGCGCAACCACGTCACATCGAGAGCATCCGCATGACGCACCTGAACGACCTGCCATTCTCAACGCTGCAGTTCTACACAACGGCGCCCTACCCGTGCAGCTACCTCGACGCGCGCCTGGCGCGCTCGCAGGTTGCCACCCCGTCCCACCTGATCAACGCCGACGTCTACTCCGAGCTGGTCAAGAACGGCTTTCGCCGCAGCGGCATCTTCACCTACCGGCCGTATTGCGACGGCTGCCAGGCCTGCATCCCGGTGCGGGTGCGCACCGACGAGTTCAAGCCGAGCCGCGGCCAGCGGCGCGCAGCGGCGCGCCATGCGTCGCTGGCGGCGATCGTCGCCAACCTGGGCTTCTCCGACGAGCACTACGCGCTGTATTTGCGCTACCAGAGCACGCGCCACGTCGGCGGCGGCATGGACCAGGACAGCCGCGACCAGTACGCCCAGTTCCTGCTGCAAAGCCGCGTCAACACGCGCCTGGTCGAGTTTCGCGAGCCCGATGGCGTGCTGCGCATGGTGTCGATCATCGACGTGCTGTCGGACGGCCTGTCGTCGGTCTACACGTTTTTCGACCCCGACGTCGCGGGCGCCTCGTTCGGCACCTACAACGTGCTGTGGCAGATCGCCCAGGCCCACGAACTGGGGCTGCCGTACGTGTATCTCGGCTACTGGATCGAGCAAAGTCCGAAGATGGCGTACAAGACCAACTTCCGCCCGCTCGAGGCGCGCATCAAAGGGGCCTGGGGGCTGCTCGACAAGAGGTAAAATGAGCGGTCCGCACAACCCCCGCCCCCCATGTCCGATAAACTGCTGTACGCCCTCACCCGTCCCCTGCTGTTCGCGCTCGATCCGGAAGCTGCCCATAACCTGACGCTGCCGGCGCTGCGCCGCGCCGCCGCGCTCGGCCTGACGCGCGCGTTCGCCAAGCCGGCGCCCGATCCGCGCACGGTGATGGGCATTACCTTCCCCAACCCGGTCGGTCTCGCCGCGGGACTCGACAAGGACGGCGCCTACATCGACGGCCTGGCGGCGCTGGGCTTCGGTTCGATCGAAGTGGGTACCGTCACGCCGCGCGGCCAGGCCGGCAATCCGAAGCCGCGCATGTTCCGCCTGCCGCAAGCGAAGGCCATTATCAACCGCATGGGCTTTAACAACGGCGGCGTCGACGCCTTTGTCGCCAATGTGCAGGCGTCGAAGTTTTACCAGAACAAGGACGGTGTGCTGGGACTGAACATCGGCAAAAACGCCGACACGCCGATCGAGCGCGCCGCCGACGACTACCTGCACTGCCTGCAGAAAGTCTACCCGTACGCCAGCTACGTGACGGTCAATATCTCCTCGCCCAACACGAAGAACCTGCGCCAGCTGCAAGGGGCCTCCGAACTCGACGCGCTGCTGGCGCAGCTGAAGGAGGCGCAGTCGCGCCTGGCCGACCAGCACAAGCGCTACGTGCCGATCACGCTCAAGATCGCGCCCGACATCGACTCCGAGCAGGTCAAGAACATCGCCGGCGCGCTGCTGCGGCACCGGATCGACGGCGTCATCGCCACCAACACGACGCTGTCGCGCAGCGCCGTCGAGGGCATGGAGCACGGCCTCGAGGCCGGTGGCCTGTCGGGCAAGCCCGTGTTCGAACTGTCGAACATCGTGATCCGCGCGCTGCACTACGAACTGGGCGACGAGCTGCCGATCATCGGCGTCGGCGGCATCATGTCGGGCGCCGACGCCAAGGCCAAGATCGATGCCGGCGCCGCGCTGGTGCAGCTCTACAGCGGCCTGATTTACACCGGGCCGGCGCTGGTGCGCGAGTGCGCCAACGCCATCAGACAATGAGGATTGGCGCGATGAAAACCACACTGCTTGGAACGAGCCCGCTGCGGGTATCGAAGGTATGCCTGGGCACGATGACGTTCGGCGAACAGAACACCGAAGCCCACGCCCACAGCCAGCTCGATTACGTGCTCGAGCGCGGCATCAACTTCATCGACACCGCTGAAATGTATCCGGTGATGCCACGCGCCGAAACGCAGGGCGCCACCGAGCGCTTCATCGGCTCATGGCTGAAGAAAACCGGCCGGCGCGGCGACGTCGTGCTGGCCACCAAGGTCGCCGGCCCGAACCCGGGGCTGCACTGGGTACGCGGCGGCGCCAACAACCTCGACGCGGCCAACATCCGCGCCGCGGTCGAGGCGAGCCTGCAGCGCCTGCAGACCGACCACATCGACCTGTACCAGCTGCACTGGCCGAGCCGCAACGTGCCGATCTTCGGCGCTACCGCGTTCGAGCCGCACAAGGAGCGCAGCTGCGTGGCGATCGAAGACACGCTGGCGGCGCTGGGCAGCCTGATCGACGCCGGCAAGATCGGCCACATCGGCGTCTCGAACGAGAGCTCGTGGGGCGTGTGCGAGTTCACGAAGCAGTCCGAGATCAAAGGGCTGCCGCGCATCGCCACCATCCAGAACCTGTACAACCTGACGGCACGCGGTTTCGAAACGAGCCTGTTAGATGAGACCTGCTTTCGCGAAGAGGTCGGCCTGCTCGCTTACAGCCCGCTGGCGTTCGGCCAGTTAAGCGCGAAGTACCTCGACAACCCGAAGGCGAGCGGCCGGCTGACGATTTTCCCGCCGACGTGGAGTCCGCGCTACCTGCGTCCGTCCGTGCTGGCGGCGGTGAAGGAGTATGCGCAACTGGCGCGAGAGAACGGCATGACGCCGGCGCAGATGGCGCTGGCCTGGTGCTATACGCGCCCGTTCGTCGCCTCGACGATCATCGGCGCGACCAACCTGGCGCAGCTGAAGGAAAACATCGACGCCGCCGAGACGACACTGCCCGAGCACGTGATCGCCTCGATCAATGGCATCCACGCGCGGATCCCGAATGCGGGGCAGTAAGCGCACGCGCGAACGCTAGCTGTGCGGCGCCTCGGCGTTCATCGCGCGGTCGATTTCGGCGCGCGTGAGCGCCGGCGCAAACTGCTCGATGAAGTGATACGCGTACGAGCGCAGGTAGGCGCCGCGCCGCACCGCCAGGCGCGTGACGTTCTGCGCGAACAGGTGCGACGCCTCGACCGCGCGCAGTCCCTTGTCGCGCCCGTGGTCGAACGCCATCGACGCCACCAGCCCGACTCCAAGGCCCAGCGACACATACTGCTTGATGACGTCCGAGTCCATTGCGGTGAGCACGATGTCGGTCTTGACGCCGGCCTTGGCGAAGGCGGCGTCGATGTGGCCGCGGCCGGTGAAGCCGACGTCGTAGGTGATCAGCGGGTACGCGGCCAGTTCCTCCAGCCGGATCGGCGAATGCGCCAGCAGCGGATGCCCGTCCGGCACCACGATCAGGTGGCTCCAGCTGTAGCAAGGGAACGAGACCAGGTCGGGAAACTGCGACAGGCCTTCGGTGGCGATGCCGAAATCGGCCTTGCCCGACAAGACCCACTCGGCGATGTGATCGGGCGCGCTTTGCTGCAGCGCGATGCGCACCTCGGGAAAATCGGCGCGGAACGACTGCACCACTTTCGGCAGCGCATAGCGCGCCTGCGTGTGGGTCGCGGCAATCGACAGCGTGCCGCTCTTCTGGCCCGCGTATTCGAGGCTGGCCTGCTGCAGGTTTTCCGCTTCCACCAGCAGGCGATCGACGATCTTGAGGATGCCCTTGCCAGGATCGGTCAACCCGGTCAGGCGCTTGCCGTTGCGCTCGAAGATCACGACCCCGAGTTCATCTTCGAGTTCGCGGATCTGGCGGCTTACACCTGGCTGCGACGTGAACAGCGCGTTGGCCACTTCGGTCAGGTTGAAATTGCGCCGCGCTGCCTCGCGGATCGAGCGCAGCTGCTGGAAATTCATATCGCCGCTCCCTGGTCGACGAACACCTGCATGCGGCGCGGCCGCACGACCAGCGTCTCGCCGTCCTTGAGCTGCAGCTGGCGATAGCGTTCGTTCGGAATGACCGCCTCGATGATTTCGGCGTTGTCGGTGCGTTCGAGGTCGAGCTGGGCGAGCGGGCCGATGGCGTGAGCGCGGCGCAGCTTGACGACGATGCCTTCGGCGCCGGGCGAATAACGGTCGACTTCAAGGTCGTGCGGGCGCACGTACGCGATGCCTTTGCCGTCCTGGACTTCGGCGTGGTCGGGTACGTCAAAGGTGGTGCCGCCGCTGGCCAGCACGCCTTCGTGCACGCGGCCGTGGAACAGATTGACGTTGCCGAGGAAGCCGTAGACAAATGGCGACGCCGGGTGGTTGTAGACCGCGTCGGGCGTGCCGAGCTGCTCGACGCGGCCTTTGTTCATCAGCACCACCTGGTCGGCCACTTCGAGCGCCTCTTCCTGGTCGTGGGTGACGAAGATGCTGGTGACGTGCAGGTCGTCGTGCATGCGGCGCAGCCAGCGCCGCAGCTCCTTGCGCACCTTGGCGTCGAGCGCGCCGAACGGCTCGTCGAGCAGCAGCACGCGCGGCTCGACCGCGAGCGCGCGCGCCAGGGCGATGCGCTGGCGCTGCCCGCCAGAAAGCTGCGGCGGATAGCGGTCGGCCAGCCAGTCGAGCTGCACCAGTTCAAGCAGCGACCTGACCTTGTCGCGGATCGCCTGCTCCGACGGGCGGTCCTTGCGCGCCTTGACGCGCAGGCCAAAAGCGACGTTCTCGAACACGGTCATGTGCTTGAACAGCGCGTAATGCTGGAACACGAAGCCGACCTGGCGCTCGCGCACGTGGCGCGCGGAGGCGTCTTCGCCATCCAGCAGGACCTGGCCGGAGTCGGGATGCTCGAGGCCGGCGATGATGCGCAGCAGCGTGGTCTTGCCGCAGCCCGAAGGCCCCAGCAGCGCGGTCAGTTCGCCCGCGGGGAACTGCAGCGAGACGTTATCGAGCGCGGTGAACTGGCCGAACTGCTTGCGGATATTGTTAACTTCGATCGTCATGCTGTTTGCTCCAGGATGCGCACGTCGGATTCGACGTTCTGTGACTCGTGCAGGCGCCATTCGATGAACGACTTGATCGCCAGCGTTACCAGCGCCAGCAAGGCGAGCAGCGAGGCGATCGCGAAGGCGGCCGCGAAGTTGTATTCGTTGTAGAGAATCTCGACCTGCAGCGGCATGGTATTGGTCTCGCCGCGGATGTGGCCCGACACCACCGACACCGCGCCGAATTCGCCCATGGCGCGCGCATTACACAAGATGACGCCGTACAGCAGGCCCCATTTGATGTTCGGCAGCGTCACGCGGCGGAACGTGTTCCATCCCGAGGCGCCCAGCACCAGCGCGGCCTCTTCTTCTTCGGTGCCCTGCGCCTGCATCAGCGGGATCAGTTCGCGCGCGACGAACGGGAACGTGATGAAGATGGTGGCGAGCACGATGCCAGGCACGGCGAACAGGATCTTGATGTCGTGCTCCTGCAGCCACGGGCCGATCCAGCCCTGGGCGCCGAACATCAGCACGTAGATCAGGCCCGAGATCACCGGCGACACCGAGAACGGCAGGTCGATCAGCGTCAGCAAAATGCTCTTGCCGCGGAACTCGAACTTGGCGATGGCCCAGGAAGCGGCCACGCCGAACACGAGGTTCAGCGGCACCGCGATCACCGCGGCGATCAAGGTGAGCTTGATGGCGGAGACGGCATCGGGATCGGTGATCGCGGCCAGGTAGGCCTGCCAGCCCTTCTTGAAAGCTTCGGCAAACACCGCCGCCAGCGGCACGAACAAAAACAGCGCGAGGAACGAAAGCGCGACGGTGATCAGCGAGATGCGGATCCATGCCGGCTCGAATACATTCGAGGCGGTAGGCAGTTCGCCGCGGCGCGGCGGTGCGACGGCAGGGGTATCCACGATTTTTTCTACCAGCGCGCTCATTTTTTACCCGCCCTCGTGCGGGTCCATGCCTGCAGCAGGTTAATCGTCAACAGCATCGCGAACGACGCCAGCAGCATCACCACCGCAATCGCGGTGGCGCCGGCGTAGTCGTACTGTTCCAGCTTGGTGATGATGAACAGCGGCGTGATCTCGGACACCATCGGCATGTTCCCGGCGATGAAAATGACCGAGCCGTATTCGCCAGTGGCGCGCGCAAAGGCGAGCGCGAAGCCGGTCAACAAGGCCGGCATGATGGTCGGGAAGACGACGCGCGCGAAGATCTGCAGCGAGCTCGCGCCCAGGCTGACGGCGGCTTCTTCGAGTTCGCGCTCGGCTTCCTCGAGCACCGGCTGCACCGTGCGCACGACGAACGGCAGGCCGATGAAGGTCAGCGCCACCACCACGCCGAGCGGCGTGAAGGCGACCTTGATGCCGAATTCGGCGAGGTATTTTCCGATCCAGCCATTGGTCGAATACAGCGCCGTCAGCGTAATGCCGGCGACGGCGGTCGGCAGCGCGAACGGCAGGTCGACCAGCGCGTCGACGAAGCGCTTGCCGGGAAATTTATAGCGCACCAGCACCCAGGCGACGATGCCGCCGAAGATGACGTTGATGAAAGCGGCGATCAGCGACGCACCGAAACTGAGCTTGTACGACGCGACTACCCGGTCGGACGTGACGGCGCTCCAGAAGGCTTCCCACGTCATCGTGAAGGTCTTCAGAAACACCGCCGACAACGGGATCAGGACGATCAGGCCGAGGTAGAAAATGGTGAAGCCGAGCGACAGGCCAAAGCCGGGCATGACCCGGAATGGCGCGCCCTGCGGCTTGGGGATGGAGACAGCTGACATTCGGTCCTCTTATCACGAATTCTTCTATTAGGATGCGATAATCGCACCAGAAACTCATAACGCAAACGAAGCATTTTTCATTTGCATAGACGAATTAGCTATTTAAGAACTAGTAAATCAGTTTGGCGGCCACGCCGGTCAGGGTAGCGGCCAGCAGGCCGCGCAGGAAACGCTCGGGCACGGCACGCGCCGCGTACGATCCGATCATGATGCCGGGTACCGACCCGACCAGCAAGGCGCCGAGCAGGTTCCAGTCGATCGAGCCGAGCCACCAGTGGCCAAACGCGGCGATCGCGGTCAGCGGAACCGCGTAGGCAATGTCGGTGCCGGCCACTTCCGCCGCGCTCATGTGTGGATACAGCATCACCAGCAGGGTGGCGCCGATGGCGCCGGCGCCGATCGACGACACTGTCACCAGCAGGCCGAGCACGGCGCCGGCGACCACGGTCGCGATGAACAGAGGGCGGCCTTGCAGCTGGCGGCTCGGTTTGGCATTGATCCACGCCAGCATGCGTGTCTTGAACAGCAGCGCGGTCACCGTCAGCAGGACCGAGCCGGCGATCGAATAGCGGATCACCTGGCCGATTTCCTTGTCGAGGGCGCCGAACTGCTTGAGCGCGAGCGTGGCCACTACCGCGGCGGGCAAGGCGCCGACGCAAAGCGCGCGCACGATGTCCCAGCGGATGGTACCGCGCAGGCGGTGGGTGAAGGTGCCGGCGGTTTTGGTGATCGAGGCGAACGCCAGGTCGGTGCCGACGGCAACCGATGGCGGCACGCCGAACAGCAGGGTCAGCAGCGGCGTCATCAAGGAGCCGCCGCCGACTCCGGTCATGCCGACGAGCAGTCCTACGGCGAATCCGGAAATGATATAAGTCAGAAGCATATGGTCCCTCAAGTTAGCTGCAAGGTTAAGCTAACTGAGCGATATGCCAAACAACGGTTATCTTATTTGCTTATGCGTTCAACGTCGGCGCGCCGACCGGCGCCGGCTACCAGAAAAAACGCGCCCGGAGGCGCGTTCCTTGAGTTGCTCAACTTACTTGTTCGGCTGCGGCGTCATCCGCAAATATGGCCGCTCCGCAGTGAACCCCTTCGGATACTTCTGCTTGATCACGTCGGGATCTTGCACCGTCAGCGGGATAATCACGTCATCGCCGTCGCGCCAGTTGCCCGGCGTGGCGACCGTGTGCTTGTCAGTCAGCTGCAGCGCGTCGATCACGCGCAGCACTTCGTCGAAATTGCGCCCGGTACTCATCGGATAGGTGATCGTCAGCCGCACTTTTTTCTGCGGGTCGATGACGAACAGCGAGCGCACCGTCGCCGTCACCGACTGGTTCGGGTGAATCATGTCGTACAGCACCGATACCGTCTTGTCCTCGTCGGCGATGATCGGAAAGCCGACCACGGTCTTCTGGGTCTCTTCGATGTCGCGGATCCAGTTCTTGTGGGCTTCGGCCGGGTCGACCGACAACGCGATCGCCTTGACGTTGCGCTTGTCGAATTCGGGCTTGAGCTTGGCGGTCAGGCCGAGCTCGGTCGTGCACACCGGAGTGAAGTCGGCCGGATGGGAAAACAATACCACCCATGAGTCGCCTGCCCACTCGTGGAACTTGATTTTGCCGATCGAGGAATCCTGCTCGAAATCAGGGGCGATGTCGCCCAAGCGTAATGTCATGGTGGTCTCCAGAGGTGTTGAAAGGGTCAGGCGAGCCAAGGCTCATGCCGGCAAGGCCGGATCCTCATTGTGCGCCCGATCATATAATAAGTGCAACTTGTCCCAACCCAGCGGCCAGTCGCCGAGGCCCGATTCGGCATTGATGTGGCCAAGCGCGCCGGCGGCGACCAGCTCGCTGCCCCAGCGCTGCGCCCAGAGGCCGGCATGGTCGGCGCGCATCCATGGGTCGTTGACGCTGCTGATGAGCAAACTCGGGCAAGGCAATGGCGCAGCCGGCAACAGGTCGGCAACGCCGAACCTGGCGGGATCGGCCGGCGCCACCAGCAAGGCGCCGGCGACCTGGTGCGGATTGGCGGCGATCGACGCCACCGCCGCCAGGCAGCCGAAGCTGTGCGCGACCAGCAAGGCCGGGCGCGGATCAAGGGCGCGCACCTCGTCGAGCCTGGCCGCCCAGGCCGGCAAGTCGGGAATGCTCCAGTCATCCTGGACGACGCGCCAGCACTCGGGGTGGCGCCGTTGCCACCTGCTTTGCCAGTGGCCGGGGCCGCTGTCATGCAGGCCGGGCACCAAGATAACCTGGAAATCGGGAAAAAGTTCGCGCACCATATTGCCTCCTGATCAGCAGGATACGATGCGGACGCGGCAAACCGAACGAATCGTTTGGCGATTGCTTATTCGCCAGGCGAATAAGCGCTAGTAGAAGCGGTTGAACAGCACCACGGCCCAGGCCGCGGCAGCAATGCCGATCGCCAGCGCAACCGCCGCGCTGCCGAGGTCCTTGGCATTTTTCGACAGCGGATGGGCCTCGAGCGAGATGCGGTCGACCACCGCCTCGATGGCCGAATTGATCAGTTCGACGACCAGCACGAACACCAGCACGGCGACCAGCATCAGCTTCTCGAAAGCGGAGATCTTCATGCTGAGCGCGGTGACGGTGCCGATCACCACGACCAGCATTTCCTGGCGAAACGCGGCTTCGTTCTGCCAGGCTGCCCTAAAGCCGTCCATCGAATAAGAGAAGGCTGAAACGATGCGCTTGACGCCGTTCTTGCTTTTGAAATCGCTGACTGGCTGGACCATGGGAAGTTTGGTAAATGGCATGTGATGCGCCATTATGCGCCGCCCCGGCCGCTACGGGAATAAGGCGCCCGGCGTTTGCCAATCCTTTTCACATTATGGTATAAAGAGGCATATATACTGCACCGCACCAACTACATGATGAAAATTGAATCAGTCGAAACGCCGAAAACCTCGATTCAAGTGATCGAACGCATGGTCGCGCTGCTCGACGCGCTGGCGACTTACAGCGATCCGGTCAGCCTGAAGGAGTTGTCCAGAGTGACGGGCCTGCATCCCTCGACCGCGCACCGCATCCTTAACGACATGGTCATCACCCGTTTCGTCGACCGGGTCGAGCCGGGCACGTACCGGCTCGGCATGCGCCTGCTGGAACTGGGCAATGTGGTCAAGAGCCGGCTGTCGGTGCGCGAGGCAGCGCTCGACTACATGCGTGCGCTGCACAAGAAAACCCAGCAGACCATCAACTTGTCGGTGCGCCAGGGCGACGAGATCGTCTATATCGACCGCGCATTTTCCGAGCGTTCCGGCATGCAGGTGGTGCGCGCGATCGGCGGACGCGGGCCGCTGCACCTGACATCGACCGGCAAGCTGTTCCTGTCGGTCGACGACCCGAAGGCGATCCGCTCGTACGCGACGCGCACCGGTCTTGCCGGGCACAACAAGAACTCGATCACCGACCTGGGCAAGCTCGAGCGCGAGTTGAGCCTGGTGCGCTCGCGCGGCTATGCGCGCGACAACGAAGAGCTGGAGCTGGGGGTGCGCTGCATGGCGGCCGGCATCCACGACGATACCGGCAAACTCATCGCGGGACTGTCGATTTCGGCGCCGGCCGACCGGCTGCAGGAAGAATGGCTGGAAGACCTGACGCAGACCGCCGGCCAGATTTCGGCCACGCTCGGCTACACGCCGTAACGCTTAGCCGACCGCTGGCGGCCTGAGCGCCTCGAGCCAGCGGCGCATGCGCCCGGCATCGGCGGTGCGCGACTGCTTGCCCTTGGAGTCGAGGAACACCATGATCACAGCGCGGCCCTGGATCATCGCCTGCATCACCAGGCAGCGCCCTGCTTCGTTGATGAAGCCGGTCTTTTGCAGGCCGATTTCCCAATCAGGACTGGCCACCAGGTAGTTGGTGTTCGAGTAGTGCATCATGCGGCCGCTGGCGTCGACGACGGATTTCGGATCGGTGGAATACTCGCGCAGCAGCGGTTCCTGGTGCGCCACGACGGCAAGCTTGGCAAGGTCGCGCGCGCTGGCGATGTTGCGGCTCGACAGGCCACTCGAGTCCACATAGCGCGTATCGTTCATGCCGAGCAGGCGCGCCTTGGCGTTCATCGCCGCGACGAAGGCGGAGATGCCGCCCGGATAGTTGCGGCCCAGCGCGGCGGCGGCGCGATTTTCCGAACTCATCAACGCGATGTGCAGCAGGTTGCCGCGTGTCATGCGGGCGCCGACGCGCAGGCGCGAACCGGTGTGCTTCTCGCGGTCGACGTCGTCCTCTGTGATGGTGAGCATTTCGTTCATGTCCTGCTGCGCCTGCACCACGACCAGGCCTGTCATCAGCTTGGTGATCGAGGCGATCGGCAGCGCGACGTTGGCGTTCTTTTCGAACAGCACTTCCGAATTGCTCTGGTCGAGCACGAAGGCGACGCTGGAAGCGAGCGCCAGCGGATCACGCGTGAGGTTCAGGCCGGCGGCGTCGCCAGCGGTGCGGATGGGAATGAAGTTGGCGCTGCGCACAGGCCGGTAGATGACCGAGCGCTTGCCGCGCACCACGGTGATGCGCTTGGCAATGCGTGGCCGCTCGGTGGCCACCGCGCTCGCCTGCACCTTGCGCCGGGCCGGTTTCTTGACGATTTGTTTTTTGACGGACGTTGCCTGCGGGCGCCCTTCCGTGCTCGCGGCCGAGGCCGGCGTGAGGATAAATAGCAATGAAACAATGGCGCCCAACGCAAGCTTAAACATCTGTAAATCCTTTGAGGCGAACTGAAGAACACTCGTTGCAGTGTAGCAAAACACTCGGCAATGGCAAGCGAATTTAACCTTTAAAGAAATACTTATGCAACTGCGCAACGGTCGCTCAATATGCGTTCGTTGTCAGTCAATAGTGTACGACTTTATTCGAGAAACCGTACGAATTCGGTGACCGAAGCGCGCTCCGTGATCAAGGAATTTTCGATTTTTTCGAGGTCGGCGTAGCCGAGCGCCATGCCGCATACCACTGTTTCGCTGGCCGGCAACGACAGCTGTTCGGCGATGATGCGATGGAACTGGGTAAACGCCGCTTGTGGACAAGTATCGAGCCCGCGCCCGCGCGCGGCCACCATTATGTTCTGCAGGAACATGCCATAGTCCAACCAGGAACCTTGCTCGAGCACGCGGTCGATCGTGAAGATCAGGCCGACCGGGGCGTCGAAGAAACGGTAGTTGCGCCCGTGCTGGGCAGCCATGCCGGCCTTGTCTTCGCGCGTCAGCCCGAGCAGCGCGTACAGATCCCAGCCGACCTTGCGGCGGCGTTCGATGAACGGCGACACCCACTGCCGCGGGTAATAGTTGTACTCCTCGGTGTGGGCGGCGGCTGCGTCCTTGTCGCCGTACACCGCCAAGATCGCCGCCGACAGGCGCTCCTTGGCGTCGCCGGTCAGTACCGTTACTTTCCACGGCTGGATATTGGTGCCCGACGGCGCGCGTGCGCTGACCTCGAGGATCGCCTCGATGTCTTCGCGCTCGACCGGGGTCGGCAGGAAGGCGCGGATCGAGCGGCGCGAGACGATGGCGCTGTCGACTGCTTGCTGTTGCTGGTTCGAGATCATCAGGAGTTCCTTATTTTTTCACCACAAATATAACGCCGATAACGGCAACCACCATGCCGAGTATACCGAGCAGGCTGAACGCCTCGCCGAATGCAATCCACGCCATCACGGCAGTCGTCGGCGGCGTCAGGTACAGCAGGCTGGTCACCTGGGTGGCGTCGCTGCGGCGCAACAGCTTAAACAGCAGGAAGATGGCGCCGATCGACAGCGCCAGCACCGACCACAGCAAGGCGCCGATGAAGCTTGGCGTCCACGCCACCGTCGTCAAGCCCAGGTCGAAGTCCTCGAACAGCACGGCCGCCGGCAAGAGCACCAGCATGGTCGCCGTAAACTGGATGACGCTGCCGGTGCGCAAATCGAAGCGCGGGCAAAAGCGCTTCTGGTACATGGTGCCGACGGTGATGGAGAACAGCGCCGCCACGCAAAACCCGATCGACAGCGCCGACAGGCCGACCAGGTTGATCTTGGCCGCCACCACCAGCGCTACCCCGCCCAGTCCGAACGCCAGACCCAGCCATTGACGGGGGCGCACCGTCTCGCCAATCAGCGGCGCGGCCGCGGCGGTGAGGATCGGCTGCATGCCGACGATCAGCGCCGACAGCCCGGCCGGCATGCCAAGCTTGATGGCGCACCAGACGCCGGCCAGGTAGCCCGCTTGCAGCAGCAGGCCGGCCACCGCGATGTGGCCGATGCCGGCCGCATGCGGCCACGGCGCCCGCCAGATCAGCACGCACGGCACCAGCAGGACCAGCACGCCGGCGCAGCGCAATATCAGGAAAGTTAAAGGCGGGGCATACGGCAGGCCGAACTTGGCGACGATGAAGCCGGTGCTCCAGAGCAATACGAAGAAGATGGGTACCGGGGAGAGCCAGGCTGGCGTGAAGCGCGCTGCAACATCGGAGGGATTGTTTGACATCAATCAGGAACGCAAAGGGACAATAAAGCCGATGCGCCGAATCAGCAGGCAGGAAGCGCGAAGCGATAAGTCTATCATGGGAGCGCCGAAGATGTTTCCTTACCCCAATCCCTATGAAGAATGGTAGGTTTGATTCCCGCTGCATATTGTTTCGGTGATAAGCCAACTGGATTTAATTTTAATTTGTGCAGCGCACCAAAAGTGCTTGACCTTCCATAAAAACTCAGTAAAATAGGCTTTGTTGCGCTGCACAATATATGTCTGGCGACAGATGTACAGAATTCACCTGCTTCACCGGTATCAAGCAACATTCGTTTTTAACGCTATTCAACAATCATTGGAGAATTATATGTTTGCAATCCCTGAGCAGTTTTCGAACGCCACCAAAGCCAATTTCGAGCAGCAGTTCGCCGTCTTCTCGTCGCTGACTGCCAAGGCCTTCGAAGGCATGGAAAAACTCGTTGAGTTGAACATCACCGCCGCCAAGGCATCGCTGGAAGAGTCGTCGGCTGCGACGCGCCAACTGCTCGCTGCCAAGGATCCACAAGAATTCTTCTCGCTGGCCGCTGCACAAACCCAGCCTACGGCCGAAAAAGCAATGTCGTACAGCAAGCAAGTCGCTGCGATCGTTGCCGGCACCCAGGCCGAGTTCACCAGCGCCGCCGAAACGCAGATTGCCGAAACCAACCGCAAGGTCATCAGCCTGGTCGACGAAGTGAGCAAGAATGCACCTGCCGGTTCGGAGAATGTTGTTGCCGCCTTCAAAGCATCGCTGGGCAATGCAAACGCCGGCTACGAGCAGCTGACCAAGACCGGCAAGCAAGCCGCTGAAGCCATCGAAACCAACGTGACCGCCGCCGTGAACCAGTTCACCCAGGCTGCCCAGAAGGTCGCTGGCAAGAAGTAATCAACACCGCCAGCCTGGCCGGAATACAAAAAGCCTCGATTCGTCGAGGCTTTTTTTGGTCCGGATAGCTACAGGCGAAAAGCTGGCGAAAAGCTGGCGAAAAGCTGGCGAAAAGCTGGTGTCAGGTCTGACATTCGGACATTTGTCCGAATGTCAGACCTGACACCAGCTTTTGGGCTATTCGCCGAGGTAGGCCGCTTGCACGCGCGGGTCGTGCAGCATGTCGGCAGCGTTGCCGGTCATGATGATGGCGCCGGAATCCATCACGTAGCCGCGGTGCGCCGCTTCCAGCGCCAGCCTGGCGTTCTGCTCGACCAGCAGGATCGTGATGCCCTGCTTCGAGACGTCGCGGATGACTTCGAAAATCTTCTCGACCATGATCGGCGCCAGGCCCATCGACGGCTCGTCGAGCAGCAGCAGGTTCGGATGGCTCATCAGCGCGCGCGCCATCGCCAGCATCTGCTGCTCGCCGCCCGACAAGGTGCCGGCCATCTGCGCGGCACGCTCCTTCAGGCGCGGAAACACGCTGAACCATTTCTCGATGTCGGCGTCGACCCCGGCCTTGTCGTCGCGCGTGTAGGCGCCCATCAACAGGTTTTCCTGGATCGTCATGCGGGTGAACACGCCCCGCCCTTCCGGCACCATCGCCAGCTTTTTCTCGACCATCTGGTAGGAATGGACGCCCTTGAGCGGCTGCCCCATGTAACTGATCACGCCTTCGACGCTGCACTCCGGCAAGGTGCCGGTGATTGCCTTCAGCGTCGTCGTCTTGCCGGCGCCGTTGGCGCCGATCAAGGTAACCAGCTCGCCCTTGTTCACCTCCAGGTCGATGCCCTTGACCGCCTTGATGCCGCCGTACGCGACTTTCAGTCCCGCTATCTTAAGGATGTTGTCGCTCATTTATGCGCGCCTCCGAGGTAGGCGTCGATGACAGCCTGATTCTTTTGTATGTCGGCCGGTAAGCCCTCGGCGATCGGTTTGCCGTACTCGAGCACGGTGATGCGGTCGCACAGGCCCATCATCAGCTTGACGTCGTGCTCGATCAGCAGCACGGTCTTGCCTTCGTTCTTTATCTTGACCAGCAGCTCGCGCAGCGCCAGTTTCTCGGTCGCGTTCATGCCGGCGGCCGGTTCGTCCAGCGCCAGCAGTTGCGGGTCGGTCGCCAGCGCGCGGGCAATTTCGAGCCGGCGCTGGTCGCCGTACGACAGGAACTTGGCGGTGCGGCTGGCGAACTGGCCGATGCCGACAAAGTCGAGCAGCTCCTGGGCGCGCGCCCGGATCGACGCTTCTTCGAGGCGCGCCGCCTTGTGGCGGAACACCGCGCCGAACACGCCTTGGTGCGAGCGCACGTGGCGCCCGACCATGACATTTTCGAGCGCCGTCATCTCGCCAAACAGGCGGATGTTCTGGAACGTGCGGGCGATGCCGGCCTTGGCCACTTCGTGCGGCGCCGACGGCGAATACGGTTTGCCGGCCAGCTCGAAGGTGCCGGTGTCGGGCTGGTACAGCCCGGTGATGACGTTGAAAAACGTCGTCTTGCCGGCGCCGTTCGGTCCGATCAGGCCATAGATCTGGCCCTTCATGATCTTGATGCCGACCTCGGTCAGCGCCTGCAGGCCGCCGAAGCGCTTGTTGACGCCGGCGATGTTAAGAATGATCTGTTCGCTCATGATTGCTTGTCCTCGCGCGGCCATCAGGCCGGAAACACTTCGGCCTTGTTGGTCTCGGCCGCGTCGGGCCGGTCTTCGTGTTTCGGCGACGGCCACAGGCCGGCCGGACGGTTCAGCATGATCAGCACCAGCGCCAGGCCATACAGCAGTTGACGCAGCACTTCCGACTCGATCACGACTTTGCCGAAGATGGCCATTTGGGCCGGCTCGACGACGTGGCGCAACACTTCCGGCAAGGCCGCGAGCAGCACGCCGCCCATGATGACGCCCGGGATGTGGCCAATGCCGCCGAGCACCACCATCGCCAGCACCGCGATCGATTCGGTCAGCGAGAACGATTCCGGCGACACGAAGCCCTGGAACGAGGCGAACATCGCGCCGGCGACGCCGCCGAACGAGGCGCCCATCGAGAACGCCAGCAGTTTGACGTTGCGCGTGTTGATGCCCATCGCCTTGGCGGCGATTTCGTCTTCGCGGATCGCCACCCAGGCGCGGCCCAGGCGCGAATGCTGCAGTCGCGAGGTGACGAACACGATGGCGATGCACAGGAACAGGAACAGGAAATAGTAGGCGTTCACGGACGGCATCGAAAAGTCGCCGATGATGACGTTGGCGCGCGAGCCGGGCTCGCCGGCCAGGTTGACGGCGAAGATGCGGATCGGGTCGATCGAGTTGATGCCTTGCGGCCCGTTGGTGAAGTTGATCGGGTCGTTCAGGTTGTTCATGAAGATGCGGATGATCTCGCCGAAGCCGAGCGTGACGATGGCCAGGTAGTCGCCGCGCAGCTTCAGCGTCGGCGCGCCGAGCAAGGCGCCAAAGAAGCCCGCTACCAGCGCGGCCAGCGGCACGATGATCCACACCGACAGGTGGATGCCGTTCTGCACGATGTCCGGCCCCATGATCGACACCAGCGCGTTGCCCACCGTCGGGTTGTAGTTGACGATCGATTCGAGCAGCATGGCGAACTGCGGCGACGCCAGCAGGCCAGTCAGGTAGGCGCCGACGGCGAAGAAGGCGATGTAGCCGAGGTCGAGCAGACCGGCGAAGCCGACCACGATGTTCAGGCCGAGCGCCAGCATGATGTACAGCAGCGCGATGTCGATGATGCGGACCCACGAGTTGCCGTATTGGGCGGCAACGAACGGGAAGATCATCAGGCCGATCAGCAGGATCGCCATGCTGGCGTAGGCCTGGCGCGGCTTGTTGGTGACGTCGAAATTGAGGAGAGCCATGATGTTCCTTTAGCGGGTCAGGCGCGGTCGGCGACGCGTTCGCCCATGATGCCGGACGGCCGGATCGTGAGCACGATGATGAGGACCACGAAGGCGAAGATGTCCTGGTAGTGGCTGCCAAGGAAGCCGCCGGTCAGGTCGCCGATGTAGCCGGCGCCGAGGCTCTCGATGATGCCGAGCAAAATGCCGCCGATCATCGCGCCGTAGATGTTGCCGATGCCGCCCAGCACCGCGGCGCAGAACGCCTTCAGGCCTGGCAAGGTGCCCATCGCGAACGCGATCGACGCATAGTTGGCGCCCCACATCACGCCGGCGACCGCGGCCAGCGCGGCGCCGATGGCGAAGGTGGCGACGATCACCATGTTCGCGTCCACGCCCATCAGGCCGGCCACGCGCGGGTTTTCGGCGACGGCGCGCATGGCGCGGCCCATCTTGGTTTTCTCGACCAGGAACACCAGGCCGAGCATCGCCAGCGCGGCGAGCACCAGCAGCAGCAGCTGGGTCTGCGAAATGACGGCGCCGCCGATCATGATCGGGTCGGACGACAGCAGTTGCGGGAACGGCAGCGGGCTGCGCCCCCAGATCATCATGGCAAACGTCTGCAGCAGGATCGACACGCCGATCGCGGTGATCAAGGGCGCCAGGCGCGGCGCATTGCGCAGCCGGCGGTAGGCGACCCGTTCGATGATGATGTTGACCAGCATGCAGGCGGGGATGGCGCAGGCGATGGCGATGAACAGGTCGATGTAGCCCGGCAGGCCGGGCGCGAACACTTCGAGCAGTTTGAGCACCGTCAGGCCGACCATGGCGCCGATCATCAGCACGTCGCCGTGGGCGAAGTTGATCAGGTTCAGCACGCCGTACACCATCGTATAGCCCAGCGCGATCAGGGCGTACATGCTGCCCAGCACCAGACCGTTGATAATCTGTTGGATAAAGGTATCCATGTTTTCGGTTGTCTCTTTCTCTTCGTTCTAACAAAAACGGCACCCGGAGGATCTCCCCGCAGTGCCGCTCTGGCCTTACGCCGCGTACTTACAGCGATCACGCACGCTCCGCGCAATCCGAGCGTCGCCATGATAGCGATGTTTTCCGAAAACTAATATCGGAAAATAACAACCGGCCACATTTAGTTTTTCCTGCGGTCAACTTGCCTCAGGCGACGACGGGCTTGATGCCGTCCAGCCCTTTCGGCATCGGGAACGTCACATGCTCCTCGACACCCTCGAGCGCCCGCACGCTGCGCGCGCCCAGTTCCTTCAGGCGGTCGATGACGGCCTGGACCAGAACTTCGGGGGCCGAGGCGCCGGCGGTGACGCCGATGCGCAGCTTGCCGACCAGCCACTGGGGGTCGATCTGCGAGGCGTCGTCGATCATGTAGGCCGGCGTGCCCATCTTGTCGGCCACTTCGCGCAGCCGGTTCGAGTTCGAGCTGTTCGGGCTGCCCACGACGATCACCAGTTCGACCTGCGGCGCCATGAACTTGACCGCTTCCTGGCGGTTGGTGGTGGCGTAGCAGATATCGCCCTTCTTCGGCTCGATGATGGCGGGGAACTTGCGCTTGAGGGCGGCGATGACGGCGGCGGTGTCGTCCACCGACAGCGTGGTTTGCGACACGTAGGCCACCTTGTCGGGATTGGCGACCTGCAAGGTGTCGACGTCGGCGACCGTTTCGACCAGGTGCATGCCGGCGTCGGCCTGCCCCATGGTGCCTTCGACTTCAGGATGGCCGTCGTGGCCGATCATGACGATTTCGCAGCCCAGCGCGCGCATCTTCGACACCTCGACGTGCACCTTGGTCACCAGCGGACAGGTGGCGTCGAAGATGGTCAGGCCGCGGGCGGTCGCTTCGGCGCGCACCGCTTTTGATACGCCGTGCGCCGAAAACACCAGCGTGTTGCCGGCCGGGACGTCGTCGAGATCCTCGATGAAGATCGCGCCCTTGTTGCGCAGGTCGGCGACGACGTAGGCGTTGTGGACGATTTCGTGGCGCACATAGATTGGCGCGCCAAACTGCAGCAGCGCGCGCTCGACGATTTCGATGGCGCGGTCGACGCCGGCGCAAAAACCACGCGGCTGGGCTAGAAGAATTTCGCTGTCCATGGGAATCCCGTCCTTACAACACTGAAATGAGCTTCACTTCAAACAGCAGCGGCTTGCCGGCCAGCGGATGGTTGAAGTCGAAGAGGCACGACGTGGGGCCGAGTTCGCGCAGCACGCCGGCGAAGCGGCCCCCGCCCGGCGCGGCGAAGTCGACCAGGTCGCCGACCTGGTAGTCGGCGCCCGGCGCCGAGTTTTCGTCGAGCGTGGCGCGCGAGACCGACTGGATCATGTCGGCATTGCGCTCGCCGAATCCTTCGGCCGCGGCCAGGTGGAACGTCTGGTGGCTGCCTTCGGCCATGCCGAGCAGGCGCTGCTCGAGAAAGGGCGCGAGCTGGTTCTGCCCCAGCATCAAGGTGGCGGGGTTCCCGGCGAAGGTAGTGACGATATCAGTACCGTCAGCCGTGGCGAGCCGATAATGCAGGGTGAGGTAGGCCGAGTCGGTGACGACGGCCGGAGACGCTTGGGTCATGGTGATGGTTCTGGCTTGCAAAGCGATATTGTAAGCCACCGGCAGCAAAACCGGGCCGTTGCGCGATTTGGCGGCTGTTCGGCCAACGTCAAAACCGGGGTCTGACCCCATGGGGTCAGACCCCGGACGCGAAGGACGCTAACTATATGGGGATCAACAACTGGCCGGAACAGGACCGCCCGCGCGAACGGCTGATCGCCGGCGGCCCGCGCGCGCTGTCCAGCGCCGAACTGCTGGCCGTGTTCCTGCGCGTCGGCGTCAGGGGCATCAACGCCGTCAAGCTCGCCGAAAACATGATCGAGCACTTCGGCTCGCTCAATGCGCTGTTCGGCGCCAGCCTGGCCGAGTTCTCGCAAATTAACGGACTGGGGCCAGCGAAGTATGCCCAGCTTCAGGCGGTGATGGAACTGGCGCGGCGCGCCATCGGCGAACAGCTGCAGTGCGGCCAGACGCTCGGCTCGCCCGAGGCCGTCAAGCTGTACCTGCGCATGACGCTGAGCCAGCGTGCCCACGAATCGTTCGTCGTGTTGTTCCTGGACGTCAAAAACCGCCTGATCGTCAGCGAGGAAATGTTTCGCGGCACCCTCACCCACACCAGCGTCTACCCGTGCGAAGTGGTCAAGGCGGCGCTGCGCCACAATGCCGCCGGCGTCATGCTGGCGCACAACCACCCGTCCGGCACGCCAGAGCCGAGCGAGTCGGACCTGGTGCTCACGCGCGCGCTGGTACAGGCGCTGGCCCTGGTCGATGTGCGCATTCTTGACCACTTTGTTGTAGCCGGCCCACACGTGCATTCCTTCGCGGAACACGGCCAGCTGTAGGGTTTGCGCCGCCAACGGAAATTGTTAAATTTAATTTCAATTATATGACACAATTGTTTTCCGCAAGTGATTGATTCCGCGATGCTTTTCACGCTATACTCTCGTTTTTCCCGATTGCGGAAGTTTACTAAGGAGTGCGCTATGGCACGTGTTTGCCAAGTAACTGGCAAGGGTCCGATGGTTGGCAACAACGTCTCCCACGCTAACAACAAAACGAAACGTCGTTTTCTGCCTAACCTGCAGAACCGTCGTATTTTCGTGGAATCGGAAAACCGCTGGGTCTCCCTGCGCTTGTCCAACGCCGGTCTGCGCGTCATTGACAAAGTCGGCATCGATGCCGTCTTGGTCGACATGCGCGCCCGTGGCGTAAAAGTTTAATTAGGGAGCTATCATGGCAAAAACTGGCCGCGACAAAATCAAGCTGGAATCGACTGCAGGCACGGGTCACTTCTACACCACCGACAAAAACAAGCGCACGATGCCTGCAAAAATGGAGATCATGAAGTTCGATCCCAAGGCACGTAAGCACGTCATGTACAAAGAAACAAAGATCAAGTAATCCGCGATCCCACTTTCAGTACCAAAAGAGCCGCCCACTTCACCGTGCGCGGCTCTTTTGCGATGTGGCTCACCTGGCCGGCTGCAGCACGATGGTGCTCTCGGTGGCCGCCTCGATCAGCTTGCGCGAGTACAGCAGCGGGAAATATTCGCCCTTGCCCCACGCCGCGGCCAGGTCGCGGTAGTGCGGGCTGTCCGGGTCGCCCGACTGGCCCGGTGTGTTGACCGCGCGCGAGTTGTCCCAGTTGCCGACGTCGACCACCACGCGGAACGACGGGCCGTTGAGCTTGAGGAAGTCGGTCGGCCGGTAGCCGGACTGGTTGACCGTGTGCGCCCCGCCCTGCGCCGGGAACGGCCCGACGTTGAGCTTGCCGCGCAGCGACTCGTCGCCGAGGATGCTGATCGGATGGGCAAAATAGCTGTAATGCAGCTTGCCCCAGTGCCACGCTTTCGGATCGGGCCCGCCGGCCAGCTCCAGCTCGGCAAACGCGGCGGCCAGACTGGTCAGCAAGACCTGGTCGCGCCGCGCCTTGGCGTTGCGGCCGAATGTGGCTGCGGGCCGCTCCAGCGCGGCCATCATGCCGGTGGCGTCGGCATTGCCGACCGCGGCGGCCGACTTGGCATCGAGCACGGCGGCAAGATAGGCCTTGTTCAGGTGGCGCGACCACCACACTTCGAACAGCGCCGCCTGCGGCGACTCGCGCGTTTCAACTGCGTCCCAGCCGCGCAACAGGCTCAGCGCCGCGCGCGTTTTCGGCTCGGCCGAGCGCAGCGGCGCCAGCAGCGCCACCATGCGGCGCGCCGGCACCGACAGCACGTCATTTTGCAGGCGCATCGAATCCTCGATCGACACCTTGCCCTTGCGGCCCAGCACTTCGCTGATGCGTACCTGGCGCGCATTGTTGGGCCACTCGAAGCCGAGCTTGTGCTTGGCATAGGGGAAGCCGTGCGGCAGGTTCATTTCGTTGGCCGACGCAAACCAGCCCTTCTTCGGATTCAGGCTGAACGGCAGTTTGTCGCCCGGCAGAAAGCCATCCCACTCGTAGCGGCCGTCGCCCGGCACCGGCAGCAGCCCGTCCCAGTTGGGACGGATCGGCGTCAGGCCGCCCGGCACCCAGCCGATGTTGCCGGCGGTATCGGCGTAGACCTGGTTCTCGGTCGGCGCGCCCCAGTGCAGCATGGCTTTCTTGAACTGGTCGAAGTTCTTCGCCAACATGTAATCAATGCTGCCGAAGTAAGGCGCCATGCCCGCTTCGAGCCAGCCGGAACGCACCGCAAAGGCGCGCTGCCTGGCCGCTTCGGTGAAGATCAGCGGACCGTGACGTGTGAACAACATGTCGGCGGTAACCGGCGCGGCGCCCTTGACGGCGATGGTTTCCTTCAGCACCTTGACGTTCTCCCACTGCCCGCGGTACTTGTACTGCATGCGATTGGCCGGATTGAGCTCGTACACGTACAGGTCTTCCTGGTCGATGCTGAAAATGGTCAGGCCAAAGGCGATCGTGCCGTTGTGGCCGATCGACACGCCCGGCAGCGCCGGCTCCCCCGCGCCGATGACGTTCATGCCGGGCGCGTTCAGGTGGGCGATGTAGCGCAGCGATGGCGCCGAGTAGGCGCGGTGCGGGTCGTTGGCCATGATCGGCCGGCCGGTCGCCGATTTCGACGGCGCCACCACCCAGTTGTTGCTCCCTTCCATGCGCTGCAGGTCGAGGTCGGCGCCGGCCACCTGCTCCGGCAAGTCGAGCGCGGCCACCTTCTGGTCCTTGCCGAACCAGACATTTTCGGTGGCCAGCTTGAACGTATCGAGCAGGCCGGCCGGCAGGCACGGGTCGAGTCCGCCCGGCAGTTGCGTTTTCCATGCCGGCTGCAAGGTGCTGCGCACCTGGTCCGCTTCCAGGCTGGCGTTGCAGGCGACGGCGGCGCGCGCCACTTCCAAGGTCAGGTTGCGCGTCAGGCCATGGCTGCGGATGCGCACCACATCCTCGGCCTTCCACCTCGCAGGCGCGTAGCCAAGCCGGCGAAATTCGAACGGCAGCGCGGCCGGTGTGCGGACGACGTAATCGACATAGGCGTTGATGCCGGCGACGAAACGTTCGGTGATGCGCTGGGCGCCCTGGCCGTACGACTGCCACTCCTTTTGCATGTCGCCGCGGTACAGGAACAGCCGGCTCGCCTTGTCCTGCTCGAGGTAGGCCGGCCCCAGCACCGAGGCCAGTTCGCCCAGGCCGCGGCGGCGCCACAAGTCGATCTGGAACAGGCGGTCGCGCGCAGCATTGAAGCCCTGCGCGAAGAACGCGTCGTCCTGGCTTTGCGCATAGATGTGCGGCACGCCCCAGCGGTCGACCAGGATCTCGGCCCCCTGCTCGAGCCCGGCAACCTTGATGACCTGGCTCGGCGCGGTGGCGGTGGCGGCGCCGGCGCCGGCGGCAAGGCATAAAACGACGGAAGGCAACAGGCGGCGCGGACGCTTCATCAATATTCTCGATCAGTTCTGAGGAACGGAAAGTATAGAGGAGATTGAATGTTTGGCTGGCAACATCGATACCGGGATTCCTACGCCGGTGTTACATTTCCGGCCCTTCGTCACATTGCGGGGGCTTTTTATATGGCGCCGATCTATGATGGCAAGACATTAACCCTGGACTGACGGGAATAAAAAAGACAACCATGCACACCCTTACAGACTCGCCTCAGGCGGTGGAACTGGCGCCCGTGCCCACCGATCAGCGCATCGAAGCACTCGACGTGGTGCGCGGCTTCGCGCTGATCGGCATCTGCCTGATGAATGTGGAGTTTTTCAACCGCGCAACCGGCACCGTCGGCCAGGGCATGCCGGCCGGGCTGACCGGGATCGACTGGCTGGCGTCGTTGTTTGTCGCCTACTTTGTCACCGGAAAATTCTGGACTATTTTCTCGATGCTGTTCGGCATGGGCTTCGCGGTCATGCTGACGCGCGCCGAAAGCGCCGGCCGCGGCTTCTTCAAGCCGTATCTGCGGCGCATCGCCGCGCTGGCGATCTTCGGCCTGCTGCACTACATCTTCCTGTTCGCCGGCGACATCCTGTTCAGCTACGCGGTGGCCGCGGTATTCCTGCTGGTCGTGCTGTACGGCAAGGCGATATGGATTGTCGCCGCCATCGGCGCGCTGATCGGCCTGGCATTGCTTCCCGGCTTCGGGCCCGCTGCCGGCGGCGCGGCCGGCTCGCTGGCGCTGTGTGGCCTGGTGGCGCTATACCTTCGCAGCGAGCGCCGCCCGTTCGGGCTGTCGGTGATGTCGCTGATGCTGCTGGTCATCGGCGCCATCGGCGCCATCGCCGCCGTGGTCATGTGGCTCATCAAAGCAGTGCCGATGGAAGCGCGCGGCCCGGTTACCGCGGCCAGTGTGCTGTTCCTGGTGCTGTCGTTCCTGGCGCAGAGATACCGCGATCCGCTCGAAAAGCGCCCGTTGCGCGCCGGCGCCGCGATGTACCTGCTGCTATTTACGATGATGACGATCGGCGGCCTGGCCACTTACCTGACCCCGCCCGCGGCCGTGGTGCCGGTCGCCGCCCCGGCCGCCGCCGTGGCCAGCGCCGATCAAAAGAAAGCCGCCGCCAAGCCGGACCTGGCGAAGGAACCGGAGAAGGCTGAAGCGGCCGCGCTAAAGGCCAGGAAGCTGAAGGAAGACGCGGCCGCGATCGCCAACGAAAACAAGGTCATGAGCACCGGCAGCTATGCCGACATGACCGCGCTGCGCCTGAAGCACTTTGGTGAAAACGCGCCGATGCAAGGCAGCTTCGCCATCATCCTGGTTGCCATGTTCCTCATCGGCACCTGGTTCATCCGCGCCGGCGTCATGGCCAATACCGCGGCGCACCTGCCGCTGTTTCGCAAGTTAGCTTACATCGGCCTGCCGGGCGGCATCGCGCTGGGTCTGGCGGGCGCCTTCATCAGTACCGGCCACGTGCCGGGTGCCGATCACGACGGTTTCATGTTCGCCCTTGGCCTGCAGATGCTGGGCAACCTGCCGGCCTGCCTGGGCTACGTCGCGATGAACGTGCTGATGCTGCACAGCGACTCGGCGTTTTCCAAGGTCAAGGTGCTGGGCCCGTTCGGCCGCATGGCGCTGACAAATTACCTGCTGCAGTCGGTGGTGATGTCGATGTTCTTCTTCGGCTACGGCCTGGGCAATTGGGGCATGGGACGGGCCATGCAACTGCTGTTTGCGCTGGCACTGTGCGCCCTGCAAATTGTCTTTAGCCACTGGTGGCTGGCGCGCTTCCGCTACGGCCCGGCCGAGTGGCTGTGGCGCGCGATCACCTACATGAAGATCCCGGCGATGCGCATCGACAGCGCGCCGGCCGCGATCCGGTCGCAGCCGACGGCGTAAGGATCGGCCGCCCAAAAATTGGGGTCAGACCTAGGTCTGACCCCAATTTTTCCAGGGGTCAGACCTAGGTCTGACCCCAATTTTTCACCAATTTTTCCAATTTTTCTGGGTCAGGTCAGCTTGACCAGCTGCTTGCCGAAGTTCTTGCCCTTTAGTAGCCCGATGAATGCGTCAGGGGCACTGGCGAGGTCCTGCGCGATGGTTTCGCGGTGCCTGAGCTCGCCCGCGGCAACCAGCGCCGCCAGTTCGCGCAGGCCCTCGGCCCAGAACTCCAGGTGCTCGCTGACGATGAAGCCGCGGATCGTCAGGCGGTTCGTCAGCACCGCGCTGAAATTGTAGATCGGCATGGCTTCGCCGTTGTAGCCGGCAATCAGGCCGCAGATGGCAATCCGGCCAAACGCGTTCATGCGCGCCAGCGCAGCGTCGAAGCCGGCGCCGCCGACGTTTTCAAACACGGCGTCGATGCCGTTCGGGGTCGCCGCCGCGAGGTCGGCAACCAGGTTGCCCGCCTTGTAGTCGACGCAGGCGTCAAAGCCGAGTTGGTCAACCACATAGGCGCACTTTTCATTGCCGCCGGCGATGCCGACGACGCGGCATCCCTTCAGCTTCGCCAGCTGGCCGACCACGCTTCCCACCGCGCCGCTGGCGGCCGAGACGACGACGGTTTCCCCGGCCTTCGGCTGCATGATCTGGTTCAGTCCGTACCAGGCGGTCATGCCCGGCATGCCGGCCACACCAAGATAGGCCGACAAGGGCACGCGGGCAATGTCGACCTTGCGCAGCGCGACGCCGTCGGACACGCCGATCTCGGCCCAGCCGAGCGCGCCGACGACCTTGTCGCCGACCGCATATTTGGCATTCTTCGACGCGATGACTTCGCCGGCGGTGCCGCCGATCATGGTCTGGTCGAGCGGCTGCGGGGCGGCGTAACTCTTGTCCTCGCTCATGCGGCCCCGCATATATGGGTCGAGCGACAGGTACTCGTTGCGAACGAGGATCTCGCCTTCTTTCAGTTCGGCGGTGTCGACCGTTTCGAGGCGAAAGTTGTCCGGCGAAGGCTCGGCCGAGGGGCGCGAGGCCAGTACGATGCGGCGATATTTGCTCATGGTGTATCTCCTTATTGGGTCAGCAATTTTAAGCCGCTATCGGCGATCGCGCTGGCCGCCGCGCAGACAGGCGTCGCCACGCCCAAATCGCCTTTGGCACCGCCTTTCCTGCAGTTCGTCGCATTCTCAGCGATTTTGAGGGCCGCCAGAACTATGATGTTCAGACTATAACCTTGACTGACGGGAATAATAAAATCATGCATACCCTGACTGACGCCCCTGAAAAAACCGTGCTCGCACCCGTGCCCGCCAGCCAGCGCATCGAAGCGCTCGATGTGGTGCGCGGCTTCGCGCTGATCGGCATCTGCCTGATGAACGTCGAATTCTTCAACCGCGCGCTGAGCTCGATGGGCCAGGGCATGCCACTCGGCCTGACCGGCGTCGACTGGCTCGCCTCGTACTTCGTCGCGTACTTTGTTGCCGGCAAGTTCTGGACCATCTTCTCGCTGCTGTTCGGCATGGGCTTTGCCGTCATGCTGACGCGCGCCGAACGCGCCGGACGCGGCTTCATCAAGCCGTACGTGCGCCGTATCGCCGCGCTGGCCGTGTTCGGCGCGCTGCACCACATCTTCCTGTTCGCCGGCGACATCCTGTTCAGCTACGCGGTCGCCGCGGTGTTCCTGCTGGTGGCCCTGTACGGCACCTGGAAATGGATCGTCGGCGCCATCGTCGCCTGCATCGGCCTGGCATTCGTGCCGGACTTCGGTCCTGCAGCCGGCGGCGCCGCCGCCACACTGGCGTTCGCCGGCGTCGTCGCGGTCTACCTGCGCAGCGAAAAGAAATTGTTTGGCCTGTCGGCCATGGCGGTGACGCTGATCGGCGTGAGCCTGGTCGCCGCCATCGCCGCGCTGGTGTTCTGGTTCGTGCCGGGCACGCCAAAAGGTCCGCGCGGCCCGGCCACCGCGATGTTTGTCTTGTTCATGGCATTGGCCTGGTTGGCCGAGAAATACAACATGCCGGTCGACAAGCGCCCGCTGCGCGCCGGCGCCACCATCTTCATGTTCTTCGCCACCATGATGACGATCGGCGGCACCGTCGAATACCTGACCCCGCCCGACGCGCCGACAGCGAAGCCGGCAGCCGTGACCGCGCCAGCAGCGCCAACGGTGGCAGCGCCGGCACCGGCAGCGATCGCGGCGCCAGTGGCCTCCCCCGCCAAGGCTGACGCCAGGAAGCCCGCCGCCAAGGAGCCAACCCCTGAAGAGAAAAAAGCCGCCCGCGCCAAGCGCATGAAGGAACAGGCGGACGAGCGGGCGCTGGAAACAAAAACCATGAGCACCGGCAGCTACGCCGACGTGGTCCGCTTGCGCATCAAGCACTTCGCCGGGCATGCGCCGCAGGAGTCCGGCTTCGCGACCTTGCTGATCGGTATGTTCCTGATCGGCACCTGGCTCATCCGCTCCGGCGTGATGCAAAATACCGCTGCGCACTTGCCGATGTTCCGCAAACTGGCCTTCATTGCCCTGCCGGTCGGCCTTTCCCTTGGCATCCTCGGCAGCCTGCTGGCGATGTCGCACGTGCCCGGCGCGCAGCAAGATGGCTTCGGGCTCGCCCACGGCCTGCTGATGATCGGCAACCTGCCCGCCTCGCTTGGCTATGTCGCGATGGTCGTGCTGATGCTGCACGGCGGCTCGGCGCTGTCGAAGATCAACGTGCTGGCGCCGTTCGGCCGCATGGCCCTGAGCAATTACCTGTTGCAGTCGCTGGTGATGTCGTCGGTCTTCTTCGGCTACGGCCTGGGATTGTGGGGCATGGGCCGCGCCCTGCAGGTGGCGTTTGCCATCGGCCTGTGCGCGCTGCTCGTCGCCTTCAGCCACTGGTGGCTGGCGCGCTTCCGCTACGGCCCTGCCGAGTGGCTGTGGCGCGCGGTCACCTACATGCAGCTGCCGGCAATGCGCATCGACACCGCCCCGTCTAGGACGCACGCTCAACCGGCCTGATCCGCTACTGACGCCCACCCCATGAAGGCTCCGCAAGGAGCCTTCATTCATTTGCGCTGGCGCTTTGGTTCCATCGGCGTTGTTGCGAGTGCACAATCGCGCCGCTTGCGCTCATCGTTACTGTGGTTGGTGGCGAAGGAGGCGCGGCCTCCCGATTCGCCAATCACTGCTTCATACCAAGGAGAACAACCATGGCAGACGAATACGGATTTAGTTATCAGTCGGACGAGCAGATCGGCAGTAGCCAGCCACGGGGCGGCAACAGCGGCTTGAACGGCGGCGCCCGAACCGACCCGGTCCAGCAGACACAGTACGGCAGCACGGCACGCGCCGACGACGACAGCAGCCAGCGGGGCATCGGCTTTGCCAGGCCGCCAGTGACAAAAATGGCCCGCAACGAAGCCATCCCGTATATGACGGACGAAGCCTACGGCGACGCGCCGGTTCCGGTCGGCGGCGGCGAAGCCATGGCCGAAACCGCCGAAATGACCGAGGAGATCGGCAACCCGGCCATGCATGAATCGGCCGAAGAGTTTTACGAGGCGACGCCCGAGCAACTCAACGCCGCCGCCATCGAGGCCGGCGAAGAACGACGTATCGACGCCGAATCGGGCGAAGAACTGACCGAGGCCGGCGTGGCGCTGGGCGGCGCGCAAGAGGCCGGCGTCGAAGAGTTCTTCCCGATCCTCGCCGCGCTGGTGCCGACGCTGCTCAGCAGCATCGGACCGATGGTGGCAAAAAAAGTGGTGGCCAAATTGTCCCCGCGCGCCAGGCAAGGCATCAAGCGGCTGGCCACCACCGCGGCTGCGACGGCCGGCAAATCCAAGCCGGTAAAAAATATCCTGTCCGTCTTTGCCCGGCTGCTCGAATCGGAACAAACCAAGGCGACCGGCGAGAGCGATGCGGAAGTTGGCGAAGAGCTCAACCAGCTCATCGACGAGGTCGCCGCCACCGCCGAGGTGATCATCGGCCGCGACGATCGTGTCCTGGCGACCGACACCATGTCCGAACCATTGCGCCGGATCTGCGAGCTGCGCATCACTTTCCCCAATGGTAGAACCTACCGTGGCACCGGTTTCTTTATCGGCAAGCGCACCCTGGCCACCGCCGGCCATTGCGTCTATCTGCAAAACGAGGGTGGCTGGGCTCGCAAGATCGAAGTCATCCCCGGTGCCAACGGCATGTTCCGGCCATACGGCTCCGAGTTCTCGAGCTCGTTCCGCTCCGTCAAAGGCTGGGTCGACAGCAAAAAGCCGGAGCACGATTACGGCTGCATTGTCCTTCCCGCCAACGCCTTCGGCGGACGCAACCTTGGCTATTTCGGCATTGCTGCCGCGCCGCCGCTGAAAATTCTGGGCAAGCGCGTCTCGCTGTACGGCTATCCGGGCGACAAGCCGTCACAAAACTGGGGCATGACGCTGGCGGTCAAGACCATCACCGCCAAGACGTTGATCTACGATATCGATACAGTCGGCGGGCAAAGCGGCGCGCCCGTGTATACCGACCTGGACGGCCGAAAGCACTGCGCCATCGCCATTCATAACTATGGCAATGCCGGCGGCAATTCCGCGACCCGGATCACGCCCACCGTATTCGAGCGGCTCAGCAATTGGGCGCTGCTCTGATGACGGGTTCCAGCGTGCAGGGACGCGTGATTCACGCAAGCACCGGCGCGCCGGTCGCCGATGCAACCATCGCGGTGATCGCCGGCCCGGGCGCGTATCCCGACATCGCCGTCATGACCGACGACGACGGCCGCTTTGCGCTGGGCGACATGGCCGCGGGCAACTGGCGGCTTGGCGCGCGCAGCGCCTCGGGCGAAACCGGCGAGGCAAGTGTTGCAGTCGGCAGCAGCGCTGTGGCCCATACCGTCATCACGGTCAGCTAGCCTGAATGTTTCACAAACTGCCACAGCGGCCTCCGGGTTGCCGACACTGGACTTGTTTGGCTGTAATCGGAATGTCGCGGGCGATGTCGCCCCTACCCAATTGAACGGGACATC